>CALGHE010000064.1 GCA_937915765.1 uncultured Bacteroidales bacterium
TAAAGATAGAGGGAAATGCAGTGCACGGCCTGCAAAGGACATTCTTGTCAGATTGGTATTTCGTCTCCCGAAATTTCCTTACTGACCCAATCTTTTATCCTCAGATACAAGGTCTTGGAGAATGTCTTGTGCAAGTTGTCACTAGTGGCCCGGATACTATTTGGGAAAGCATAATGCAGATATATTTTTCTATCATTACGCAAGCTAAAAAGTATGTTTTCATACAGACCCCTTACTTTTTACCGAACGACAGCATTATCACAGCCTTGCAGACTGCTGCTTTAGGCGGAATAGACGTACGTTTAATACTGCCGGAACGCTCAGATGCAAAGTTCGCTCTGTTAGGCTCTTACTCTTATTTAGAAGAGATGCTAAAGGCTGGTGTCAAAATATATTTTTTCAAACCTGGGTTTATCCATAGTAAAATGATTGTCGTTGACGACGAGCTCATGACCGTAGGTAGCGCCAATATGGATTTCCGAAGTTTTGAACAAAATTTCGAGATAAACCTTTTGGTTTATGACTGCAACATTGCCAAGTCCATGAGGGAGATTTTTGAAACTGACCAGCAGCACACAGAACAATTGGATATTTCGGGTTGGAAAAGCCGACCTAAAAGCCAAAAAGTCTGCGAGTCTATTGCAAGACTGTTTAGTCCATTGTTATGACATGCAATTAATTTAATCGACAATAAATGAAGAACGAATTTTTAGAACTGGAAGAGAAAGTTGTGTCGGTTCTTAAAACCGTGTACGACCCCGAAATTCCTGTGGACATATATAATTTGGGATTAATCTACGGGATAGAATCCAATAATGACGGAGAGGTTAAGATCACTATGACTCTGACCGCGCCAAATTGTCCTGCTGCAGATTTCCTTGTTGAAGATGTGCAAATGAAGGTTGAAGGCATCGAGGGCGTCAACAAAGTTAACATAGACATTGTTTTTGAGCCGGAATGGAATAAAGACATGATGTCCGAAGAGGCTAAGCTTGAGTTAGGTTTTTTATGACAGAGAGAAAATACATATATTTTGCATCGGATGCGCATTTAGGTTTGGACGTTGTAGAAAACCCTATAGACTCCGAACGTCGTATTGTAAGATGGCTGGACAGCATAAAGGCTAAAGCTAAAGCTATTTATTTGCTGGGCGACATGTTTGACTATTGGTTTGAATACAGGTCTGTCGTTCCTAAAGGATATGTGCGTTTTTTAGGCAAATTGGCAGAACTTGCTGACGACGGCGTCGAATTGTACATATTTACAGGCAACCACGACATCTGGATGTTTGATTATCTGCAAAAAACGATTGGTGCGACAATCATCCGCAACAGTTACGAAACCGTGATTTACGGGAAGAAATTTTTCATGGCTCACGGCGACGGGCTCGGCGACCCCAGCAAAAGCTTTAAATTCCTAAGATGTTTTTTCAGAAACAAAACTTGTCAATGGTTATACAAATTAATTCACCCGGACCTGACTGTCCCTTTCGGATTTGCATGGTCCAGATACAACAGAAAACGCAAGTTAGGGAATAAGGCTGAAAAGTATCTTGGCGAAAAAAAAGAGTATCTTGTTCAGTTCGCAAAGGAACATGAGAAAGAGAACTCTGTCGATTACTATATGTTCGGACATCGCCATATATTGTTAGACTTAATGATTTCAAAAAGTAGCAGAGTTATGATTTTAGGAGATTGGATATGGCACTTCTCTTACGCTGTATTCGACGGAGAAAACATGACATTGGAACAGTTTGAAATATAAACAAATTTTAATCTTTTTAAATTTATACATCATGAAAAAAATGTTTATTTTATCGGTTTGTTTCATCGGGGCGATGTCCTTAGCGTCTTGCTCTATGGAATTTAAAGGCCGTTCTGCAGGCAATGATTACTGTGATTGCAAAGAGGCCGGAGACATTTTAGACATTGCAAAATGCAAAAAAGATGTCTTAAAAGAACATAAAGAGAACTTGAAAGACAAAGAATTCAAGAACGCTTTTTGGGAAAGTGCTAGCAACTGCGAATAATTTATTACAATTTATAGATTTTTTCGCTCGTTTTTCGACAAATTTTATATATTTGTAATATTAATGTGAATTTTCAGATTGTATTGCTTATGAGAATGAAGAACTTTTTATTATCATCGTTGGCGATCGGTGCATTGCTGACGAGTTGCAGCGATGGGGCTGACAAAAAAAGCAAAGTCCCTGAATTAAAAAGCATGAAATGCGAATTTGTTGCGGACGGAGACACAGCCGTATTTTTCGGCAAAAACTTACGTGACGCCAATTTTTATTTTTACGGAAATCAGAAAGCTGTTATTGACAGCGTAAACTCCAATGACTCCATAGCTTTTGTCATTGTTCCTTCTGGAGCTTCAGCCGGCAAAATATGTGTTGAAAATCAAAACGGAATATCGTATTCAAAATTTATGTTCCGCGACTATCGCAACACCATAGTCGATTTCGACTCTAAACTTGCCACATGGGGCGGATTTGCTCCTTTTGACGAACACGGCGAAAAAATCACGCAGACATACGATGGTGAAAATGTAACGAAAATACCAGCGGTTCTTCCTGATAAATGCGATGGCACTTACGGATTTTTGTATGGCAACTATGAAAACGCATGGTCTATGACTCAAACTATGTTCTTGCAGTATGTGGCAAATCCTGCTGAAGGAGGTCGAGGCAATTTCTCAATTGCTGGCGAATTTAGGGGATATCCTATCGAAGAATTGGCTTTGAAGTTCGAAGTGTATATCCCCAAAGAGTGCCCTTACAACAACTTGAGAACCGAAATATTCTTTGGTCCGTTCAACTCTCCAGACAAGCACGGACGAGACAAGTCTCCTATATATTTCTGGGAGCCTTATAAAACAAATGGAGATTTTTATACCGATGGCTGGCAAACTATTACAGTTCCTTTGACCGAATTTTGGCACACGACAACTAGCGACGAAGCTAAATTTGAGAACCCAATTAATTTGAAAGATGCCACTAACTTTACTTTCGTTCAATTCGGCAACGCAAGTAAAGAGAATCCAGTGCCAATTTTCATTTGCGTAGATAATTTCCGAGTTGTTCCTATCGCTGAATAAATAAAAAGGTCTTCATATAAGGAGGTGTATCAAAACGCAACGCAAGATGTCACTTGCATTTTGACACCATTTTATATAAAAAAGCCGTTTCGGAGAGTGAGTCATTATTCTCATTACCTCTGAAACGGCTTTTTGTGATTCAAACCTTGCTTGATAAAAGAGATTAGGTCGAGATGCTTTTTAAGAGCAGCTCCGGTTGATTATATTCGCAGAAGAGCGATGTAAGCGTCATGGCTGAGAAACATGAGCAACCACCAACTTATCTCTCAGTTAATAGATATATGCCAATTACAATATAATAAACAGAAGAAAAATATTGACAACAAATATCAAGCTAAAGCCTACGACCAAAGGCTTCAGCAAAACTTTGTTTGAAAAGAAGATTCCGTAAATCATCTTTACTACATTATTACTTATAATAGCCTGAAAAGCGGACATGACAAGCAACGACTCTGTAACATCATACTGTGACTGAAACAAATTTATCAAAAATGGATTAATGTCAGAGACCCCAACAAGTATGGAAAGCGTCCTCAATCCATTATCACCAAAATAAACTAAAGTATAATGAGTTATCAATGTAAATGCAATGAATAAAGACGCAAATATAAGAGCAACTTTGAATTCTAATGGATTTTTGTCATCCTCTTCCTCCTCTATTTTATCTCCTTCTCCAACTCCTTTCCTCAATTTATAATAAAAAAACATTGCGACAGCACCAGTAAATAACGCCATGATGACAAAAATTGACCAATATTTGCAAAGCAGTTCAAAATTAAAAATTCCCATCAGAATCATAAACTTAACATACATCATCGCAATGGCGCAATAGATCGCTGCCACATACTGACTCTGATTATCTTTCACCTCCCTTGCCTTTTTCGCCAGTATTATACAAGTTGCCGTACTGCTATAGACACCACCCAAAATACCTGTAACTATAATGCCGGCATCCTTAAAAACATACTTCTTCAAAAGATAACTCACATACGATATTCCCGATATCACAACAGTAGAAAGCCATATATTATACGGAGTCAGCGACACGCCGTCTATTATTTCAGTCTTTGGCAAAACTGGCAAAATAACCCCGGATATAATGAAAAACTTGGCCAAATTAATAAATTCAAGGTCATTAATTTTCTTTGTGAAATTTATAAACATACTCTTCATCTCCGTCAAAATTAGCACAGAGACAACAACCAATATCGACACCCATAGATCCTTCGTGTAAACTATAGGCGCCAAACAATACGTTATCAAGGCTATAATTATAGACGTTAAACCTGTATGTTTTATATAAAACATCTTATACGCATAGTTTAAAGCCAAAAAAACGGTCAAGCATCCACCTCCCGCAAGAAACACGCCCATTGACTCGGGAGACAAAACATAAAGCACATACCCTAAGATTCCTATCAACGTAAATGTTCTGTCAGAACCAAAGTACGGAACCTCCTCTTTTTTAAGGTACATTTTACGCTGCGACAACCCGATTATAAGCGCATACAACGCAACTATTATAAATTTTGTCAAATCAGGCGGCAATATATCTAAATAAGAACTGTTCATACCTTCATTTTTTTATATTAAACAATAAAAGCAACACCTCTGCAAGAGGCTTACGTCTTGTAAAGATATAAAAAAAATTCGGAAAACAAATTTTCAACAGACTTATCCGTCCCTATCTACTCAAATTTCACTCAGAAAACAAAGAAAAGCCCAACTTATTTGCCAAAAAACAAGCTTTGAATCAAACTTTCTATTTTCGACTCTTGCACAAAACCTTCAAAAGACTGCGGGTCCTTTTTCTTTTTAACAAAAATCAATGTAGGATATTTTTTTATGCCAAACAGTTCATTTAACACAGCTTCATTCTCTATTTTAAAAACATCAAATTTGCCGTCATGTCTTCTACACACCTCATCCATAATCTGATGCATAGCTTTACACTCTCCGCTATTATCTTTTGCAAAAAACAAAATTGCAGGACGCCGTCCCTCATACGTAAAAACGTGAGGAAATTCTTTAAAATTCCACACTCGCTTTAAAAAGGCCGCCTCATCAATTCTTTCTATATCCTGAGCCAAGACACTACCCATAAAAATCACGGAGAAAAAAGACAGGACAACAAACTTTGATAAATTCATAACTTTACGATTTAGCAGAAAAAAACAAGGACAAGAGACAATCT
This sequence comes from uncultured Bacteroidales bacterium, assembly GCA_937915765.1. Taxonomy (GTDB): domain Bacteria; phylum Bacteroidota; class Bacteroidia; order Bacteroidales; family Paludibacteraceae; genus RGIG9379. Next base: position 5,297 of record CALGHE010000064.1, read on the forward strand.
CTTGCCCTGAACCATTAATCAAGGTACTGAACCGAATATCTGACAGCCGTTTTCTCTTCCATCACATATATTCTGAACTCACCCTTATCATATTGATACAACTTGACGTTGAACTTATTCAATGTCTCATCTGTACACGCAAAACTCACATACTTCAAATCTTTCTTAATAATCCACTTTTTGGGTTTCTCTAAGATTTCCAAAGTTTTGTCATCTATATCAACCTTCTCGTTAGTCAAATCTATCAAAATATCTGCCGTTCTTCCAGTCCATGGACCCCATGCAAACACGCCATCCAGACCTTTCGATGGAACACCATCAGAACCTCTGTATGCTTTAAAACGGATTTCCTGACCGTTTGAAGCAAAACAGCTCAACGCGAACGCAACTGCTACAAGGAATAACTTTATAATATTTTTCATAATGACTGCAACTTTATATTGTTATTTCAGAACCCAAATTTATGCAAAAAAAGCATAAAAAAAAATATTTGAGCGAAAAATGTACCTTTTTACAAGCAATTTAACAAAAAAACGCCTTGTTTTTACTGATTTTATAATCTCTACACTCTTCAAAGGCCATCATTCGCTCTCTTTCCTCCCTGTTTCAATCACTCAAACATACTTCTGAAACGAGTAAAAAAATTGCGTTTTGCACTTGCCGTAGGCTTAAAATTATCAGATTCGTCGAGTTTCTCCACAAGTTTACGCTCATCCTTAGACAACTCTTCCGGAATATACACACCTATGTTCACAAGCAAATCTCCATTGCCATAACCATTCACGCTAGGCAAGCCTTTACCCTTCAGTCTTAACACTTTTCCTGGTTGTGTGCCAGGCTCAATTTTTATCTTAGCCTTGCTGTCAACCGTCGGAATCTCTATAGTGCCGCCATTAATCGCCGTAGGTATGGATATAAGCACATTATGAATCAGGTCATTCTCATCCCTCACAAGTTCCTCGTTCACTTCCTCCTCAAACTGCACGCGCAAATCACCAGGAACGCCGCCTCTGCGGGCCGCATTACCTTTGCCCTTGATAGGCATCTCCATACCTTCCATAACACCAGCCGGAATGCTGACTGTTATTGTCTCCTCTTCCGCAACGATACCCTCGCCTCCGCAATGAGAACACTTCTTCTTTATGATTTTGCCTTCACCGCTACAAGTTGGACACACACCTTGGGTCTGCATCTGCCCAAACACAGTGCGCTGAACCCGATTCACCACTCCTGAGCCATTACAAGTCGAACACGTTTCAAAATTATCTCCGTCAGCTCCGGTTCCATTACAATGCTTGCACGCCACATACCTTTTCAGCTTCAGTTTCTTCTCCACCCCATGAGCTATATCCTTCAAAGACAGTTTGACCCTTATGCGAAGGTCTGAGCCTCGCCTAACCTGACGCTGCCTGCCGCCGCCAAAACCGCCAAAGCCTCCGCCAAAATGCCCGCCAAAGATATCTCCGAACTGCGAAAAAATATCTTCCATAGAAAAGCCGCCGCCAAAACCGCCAGCCCCTGACGCACCGCCGACTCCAGCATGACCAAATTGATCATACCTGCGGCGTTTTTCCTCATTACCTAGCACATCCCACGCTTCTGCAGCTTCTTTGAATTTCTCCTCTGCCTCCTTATCTCCCGGATTTCTGTCCGGATGATACTGAAGAGCCATTTTTCTGTAAGCCTTCTTTATCTCATCTACAGTTGCTGTTTTTGAGACGCCTAACACTTCATAATAATCTCTCTTTGCCATAACCGTAATTATTCTGTTGTTAAAAAAGACTGCTATTGTCCAATAACCACTTTCGAGAAACGGATAACCTTGTCACTGAGAGTGTACCCCTTTTGTGTGCAATCCAATATTTTTCCTTTCAACTCTTCCGACGGAGCCGGAATAGTTGCTATCGCCTCATGGAAATCCGTATCAAACTCCTTGTTGTTTTCCGTATCAATAACCTTAACGTCATTCTGAGAAAGGAAAGAAAGGAACTTGCCATAAATCAACGAAACCCCTTCTTTTATGCCTTCCATGTCCGTCGCAGACTCCATAGCCAACATTGCACGTTCAAAATCATCAATCAAAGGCAACATATTCGTTAACACTTTCTCTCCTCCGAACTTCAGCAAATCCGACTTCTCTTTCATTGCTCGCTTTTTATAGTTGTCGAACTCTGCATAAAGCCTCAAATAATCATTATGCAAAGTGCTGCATTTTTCCTCCAAAGCTGCCAACTTGTCAGAATCTTCCACTTCAGAACCAGCCTCGCCGTCTTCCACCTTCTCTTCTTGCGTCTCTGCCGCAGGCTCTTCCGTCTGAAATTTCTCTTCTTCCTGACTCTGCCTATTTTCGTTTATCTCCTTTTCCATATATGTTACTTTATTTATTTCTATCTAAAAGGTACTGACAAATTCATTTATCAACACCAACCGTTTTACTTAATGCAAAATCTTTGCCATTTTTAACAACATGTACATTTTGTCAGTATTCGCATTCAAAAACATGCCGTTATGTCTGCAAACTGCCAATTAGTCATTACGACACAATAAAAAAAAGAGGAAGACACGACATCTTCCTCTTGCGGTATGGACGGGACTCGAACCCGCGACCCCATGCGTGACAGGCATGTATTCTAACCAGCTGAACTACCACACCATTCCACATCCAAGCCTTTCCTCAAATGCGATGCAAAGGTACGTTTTTTTTTGAACTATGCAAACTTTATCCGAAAAAAAACACGCCAAAAACTTTTTTTCTTTTGAAAATTTAGGTCGAGACACTTTAAAACACATTTAATTATGGTTGCTTATATCTGCAAATAATCAATGCTAACATTGTAACCAAATAAATATGAGCAAGATAATTTAAATTTGAATTCAAACGCACCGGAAATGGATTTCAGAACTTAAAAAATGCAAAATTAAAGAATGGTGATCTTGTAAAAACAAGACACACCCTAAACTTACAGAATCTTCACATCTAAAGACATTCCATCTTCCGAAAAGCCCAATAATTCAACCTTTGTCAACTCATTAACAAGTTCTTTTCGGTATGCAGTTTCCACCCTAACATAATTTTCAGTAAATCCGTGCATCACACCTCCCTTTTTCTTATCTTCCCAAAGAACCGTATGCTCTGATCCTATCTGAGACTCATAAAATTTGAGTCTTTTTTGTTCTGACAGCTTATGCAACCTTTCACTTCGTAACTTCTTCTCCGCAACACTCACTTTATCTCCAATCATTAAAGCTTGAGTATTAGGTCTTTCTGAATAACTAAAAACGTGCAGTTGCGAAATATCCAAACTTTGCAAAAAAGTGCTGGTATCTTCAAAAAATTCTTTTGTTTCTCCATTGGTACCCACTATGACATCAACCCCAATAAACGCATCTGGCATAAGACTTTTTATCTTTGACACTTTCTCTGCAAAAAGCTCTCTTTTATAGCGTCTTTTCATCAATTCTAGCACATCATTTGACCCTGACTGCAACGGAATATGAAAATGCGGCACAAACTTCTTAGACTTTGCTGTAAATTCAATTATTTCATCCACGAGCAAATTCGGCTCTATCGATGATATTCTATAGCGCTCCACTCCATCTACCTTATCTAGTTCCTTAACCAAATCAAAGAACGTTTCGCCTGTCGTTTTGCCAAAATCGCCAATATTCACTCCTGCAATAACAATTTCTTTAGCTCCTTCCGCTGCAGCCAAACTAGCCTGAGCCACAGTCTCTGCCACTGACGCATTCCTGCTCTTTCCACGAGCAATCGGAACTGTGCAATAAGAACAGAAATAGTCGCAACCATCTTGCACTTTCAAGAAAAAGCGAGTTCTGCCTCCTCTCGTGCAGAAAGGCATAAAAGAATCTATATCGTCGCGTTCAGACCGCAAAACCTTCGACTCATCTGACTTCTTTGCAATCTGTTCAAGAATGTAGTCTACATCATATTTGTGCTGCATACCCAAGACCAAGTCAACCCCCTCGATAGAAACAATATCTTCAGGCTTCAATTGCGCATAGCACCCAACGACAACAACAAAAGCCCCAGGATGTTTGCTTATCATCTGCTTTATCGCCTGTCGGTCTTTTCTGTCCGCAACTTCAGTAACCGAACACGTGTTTATAACACACACATCTGCAGACTCACCATTTTTCACCTCTCTAAAACCACGCTCCAGCAAACGTCTTCCTATTATAGAAGTCTCTGCAAAATTCAGCTTGCACCCCAATGTTTGAAAAGCGACTTTCCTTCCCTCAAAAATAGCATTATCTATCATACAGCACTATTCTCTCACATAATATGCATAACTATAAATACCCTGTTCGTCTTCACGCCTAAGCACCAAATTTGTACTCGTCACTTCCTGTATGAAAAAAACTACAGTTGATCCATCATAATACTCACACGTCATATAATCGTCAAGACTGACATGATAAGTGCCAATTTCATAAATCTCATCCGCCGCATAATCACCACGTATTATCTTACCTCTAGAATACATTATATAAGAATGGTAATCATTCTCACTCAAATCGCCGAATTTATCCTCAAGATACCAATTAACATCTTCAAGGTAGTTTACAAAACCATTGCCGTAAGTATCTGTGTCATCTCCACAGCCACAAAGAAGCGAACTAGCCAAAAAAGCCAGCAAGCAAACCATATATTTTTTTAAATTCATAACACTAAATTTTTTAATTAGTAACCTGACAAAGATATAATTTAATTCTAAAAAAAAGAGCTACAACTTATTTTTTTTAGCAAAAAAAAGTCCCGCCGCAATAAACGACGGGACTTTCAGTATTTAGACGCAACCTTTATTAGAATTCAACAACAAATTCAACACGACGGTTCTTTGCTCTACCCGCAGCAGTCTTATTGTCAGCAACCGGCTTCTCCTGACCAAAACCTTTAGCTGTCATACGCTTTTCATCAATACCCTTGTTCACCAAGTAAGTTTTCACAGCATTAGCTCTATCGTTAGACAAAGTCAAGTTTTTGTCTGCCTTACCTACATTGTCAGTGTGACCATTGATAAGAAGCAAATAAGCTGGATTTTCGTTCATGATTGTAACAATCTGATCCAAAATCTTGTTAGAAGACTTCTTGATAGTAGCTTTTCCAGTCTGGAACTCAATTCCGTTCAATGCTTTCTGGAACACCTGTTTTACCTCTTCCTTAATTTCAGGGCAACCTTTGTTAGCCTTGATACCAACTACAGCAGGACACTTATCTTCGAAGTCAGCTACACCGTCACCATCAGA
>CALGHE010000065.1 GCA_937915765.1 uncultured Bacteroidales bacterium
CCTCGCCTTTGCAGCCTGTCTTGCTGTCTTCCAGAACATAGAAGTATTCGTATTCGTCAGCCTTCTTGTCTATTACAGACGGTTCTGTTGTTGCCTTGGTCGTGTCCGCGTCCTCGTACCAGTGCAGCTTGTAGCCCTCTATAGTCAGGGTCGGAGCTTCGTTAGCGGCAAGAGTTTTTTCGCAGAACGGCTTGACCTCGGCGAGGGTCTTTTCCGGAACTGGGTTGGCGATGACTTTGACAGAGTCCCACATGTAGCAAGACGAGCCGTCATCACCAGGGAAGTCTAAGTCAACAACCTTCAAATAATATATGTCTGCATCTTCGTAAGTTACATTCAAAGAGGTGTTGTCGTCACCATCCGTGTAACCGATACCTTTCACGCCGGGAGCAGTCTTGCTGCCCTTGTGCCATGTTGCGATGTACTTGTGAGGCGACGTAGGGTCTGCAACTCCCATCTCTTCAGGGTCAGAAGGGACGAAGTTTTCAGTAGAGAGGTGAGCAATCTCGCCAAGACAGAGGTTAACCTCCTTCATCTCCTTCCCAAGAGTGACTTTTGTCTCTTCCGCGCCGATAATCTCAGGCTGTTCAGCCTTGACACAAGCGGCACAGTTCAAACCGGCAACGACAGGAATAGTAGAGATTGAAATCTTACGACAAGGAGAGAACGCTGAATTTTTCTTCCAAGATTGATCTGCAATCAAATCAGAATATTCACCCACAACCACGCGGAAATAGATGCGTTTCTCATGTTTAGGGTCATCCTCCAGCTGAGAGAATATGTTGTCCCAATATTTTTCAACCTCTACATCAAAAGATTCTGATTCAACGACCTCTTCATCGTGAAGCGTATTCCATGTAATAGGATTTGTCTCGCTTTCAGTAGAAGGGTCTTGGAATGTATATTGGTAAACGTAACCCACCTTCTTATTTGGATCTATTTGATTTCCACTGTACAAATAGAATCTCTTTACTGCATCAGAAGTAACAGAAGTCAAAGTCAACACATCCTCAGTACATAGGTCGAGGATGTCCTTTCCAGTACTTACCGAAGACTCCACATTCACATCTGGAGGTGTACAAACTTGGAAAATAATATTGTCGATAGCATAGTCACGAGTTTCACCAGGCACAACATCATTATGTTTTACCTTCATTGTGATGGTAACCTCACTAGCACTACCCACATCTTCTGCATTTATTGTAAAGCTTTTGTTTATACCTTTCCAACCGTCTGCTCCTCCAGTAAAATTCTGTTTCTCGCTCACCAGATCTTTTCCATTATATTCCAATTTCACTTCGATAGACCCTGCGTGATTAGATATAGATGCGAAATCCGCACCAAAAGTAATTTCTTTTCCTGTACAGATATGCTCGATATCAATTTCAAAGAATTCATCTTGAGAACCATCGTCAAGGAGGTCAAACTGAAGCATACCACCAGTCTGAGTACCTGAATTATCATAAGGGACACCACCCGGATAACCACCATATTTAGAAACGACATACACTCCGTGGTTATACAACTCAGTCTTATTTGGAATGCTACCAGCTACAGGCACAGCCAAAGTTGCGCCACTATTTTCGATATTGTAAGCCTTGACATATGGAATCTTAAGGTCTCCTCCATGAGACTGAGAAGTGTGAACCTGTCCAGCAGGTATCTTCTCTGTATGAGTTGTTCCGAATCGGTCTGTCCATTCGTATGTGTCATCAGAAGGAAAATTGCCAAAATCGTCAAAGAACAAGTTTGTCATAGCCATAGGTGCACCCTCTGCACTTGTACAACAAGTTCCTGAATGAACTTTCAACGGTTCTGACTTGGATGCGTCACAGCCCGGCAAAGTCACTTCTAAAGTTATACTATAATCAGTTTCAGGCTTGTCTGGAATGAAATTGAAGCTAGATTCCGTAGAAGTCTGACCTGTAACAGACTCCTTCCACGAAAATTTCGTACCTTCCGGATAGCTTTGCTTTGTAGTCACACGTAGCGGCTGCTCCGGACATGGATTCCCTGTGCTTGAAATCATCGGTCTGATTTCTCCTGTCACTTTTATGTCATCTATACCAATAGGAATCTGAAAACAATCACTTGTACGATAGAAATAGAATGTCACACTACCTGTTGCAGGTACTGTAGCTTTATGAGTCACTGTTGTTGAGCTTCCATAATCAGCCGTTGCCGTTGTTGCATTTTTTGAATTAGTCAATTGAAGTGCATTGTTGTATGAGGTGTTGAACTGTACATTGTCATCACTCGACACCACTCCAAAGCCCAATTTGTTACCATTGATTGCACCAGTATTTGAATAATTGTATTTGGAGATAAAATCAGACAATTGTGGAGCTTTGCCACCTCCTACACATACGTTTGTTGTAAGATGCTCGAAATATGTAGGGTCCAATAAATTATGCAATGAGAAAGACAACTCAGCAGTAGTGCCGGGAGCCAATCCATGCACCGTATAAGAGACTATAGGGCAAAGTGGCGCGGAACCAATATTGACATACATATTGTTAGGAACTTCATTCGCCTTGCAAAACGAATGTATAAGTTTTGGCTGCGCAGTGACGGTAGAATAACCATACTGAGCCGGTTTTCCATCAGCCTGAAGGTTATTTAGATGAAAAATATCATCAATGTCAGTCATGTCGTTGCTGCCATCACTAGAGAATACGCCCCCAATACCATTTTGTTTTGCGTATTCAGGACCAATGAACATGTCTGCTTTGCATAACTTGTCCCAATCGAGGTCTTCGTTATACCAACCTCCCTCTTCACTGTCAGAATTCAATGTTGGACAACAAAGCTCTGAATTTGTGTCAAAATTCGTACCTGCCACAACACATTGTGCCGACGCGCTTCCGACGCTTAGTGCAGCAGCCAGTAACCCGAGACAAAATTTCTTTTTCATAAACATTCTAAAAAAATTATACCCCATTATTTTTCAAATTTTCAAATCAATACAAAAAAAGAATTCAAGTTCGCACAAAAATTCTCGCTAAGATAATGATTTATATTTAAATAACTACTTTTTTTGTTGGAAAATGTGTCTGTTTTGAGAAAAACGTCTGGATTTTGTGTTTTTGAGCATGATAAAATATAAAGTCTCTGATGATTAAACCTAAAATCATCAGAGACTTGTGTATGTGTCAGTTATTTTATTGTCTTTAATTTCACAGTTCTGGCATTGCCTTGCTCGTCAGTTATTTGTATTACATGTATTCCGTCGGGCAGAGGGACGCTTGTTGCGCTGCATCCGAAGCCCATCCTGCTTGTTGCAATGATGTTTCCTTTTAAGTCAAACGCAGTGATATGCAGAACGTTAAAAGGCGAATGGCGCCACAGATGCGCGGCTCCGTCAGAAGTCCATATATTTAGGCCCCAGTTTTCTTCAAAACTGGTTAAATGAGTTGCTTCGTCGTGTTCTCCCAAGATTTTCCATAATGCAGCCTCGTTGTTTTCAGGCGTCACATCTTGAAAAATGTCATTATCCTTAGTCTGCACGTAGTGTCCGCTATGGGTAAATTTCATCTTCACTACTAAATCTTGAAACTCGGTCTGCCGAGCCAAGCCGATCTGCTGATGCGCTTTCCCGTTCCAGCCCCAAAGGCCGACCGCAGCGCCAGCGTCTTTCGACTCGTTAGGGATTTCCAGCACTTTGTCGCCGAAGTTGATTCTGTAAGAGCTGCCGGACTCGCTGACAGTGGCGTATGCCGACGGAGAGTCGCAGTCGCCAAGTTCAACGTCGTTTCCGTTTGCCACGATACATTTGTCTTCTGCGATAGAGTAGAACCTGACATTTCCGTCTGGCAGGTTTGTGTCTTCGTTTTTAGACCAGACTCTGACCCAGTCGCACTCCAAGTAAGCCGGATTGTCGGCGGTTATTTCGATAGGGTTTCCGTTGCTTGTGGCCCAGCCCCCGATGGCAAGGTTTATGATGACGTACATAGCCTTTGTCTGGCTTATTTCGGACGGCCGGTTGTAACTTGCCACCAGTTTGTCGTCGAAATAGAAGTTCATGTAGTTGTCATTCCATTCAAGTCCGTAAATGTGAAAGTCGGCAGACTTGTCCGGACCTTTGTGCACTCCGCCGAAAGAAGCTTCGTGGTCCCAAGCCGAGCCGTGCGATGCGTACCAGTCCGTCTTAGTGTAATGCAGATAGTAATGGTGCTCATTGCGCGCGTGCGGCACTTCGAATATGTCTATTTCAGGCGGCCAGCCGTCTTGCAGCATCCAGAAAGCCGGCCAAGTTCCGAGCTGCTTCGGCATTTTGAAACGGCCCTCTATGTAACCGTGTCTGAACTCGAACTTGCCTCTGGTGTCAATGGCTCCGGAAGTGTAGTCCAGCGAGTAGGTCTCGTTTCCGTTTTTGCACGTGGCAGGGGCTTCGGGGTGCCTTTTGGCTTCGCCCTTTAAAAGCAGCACGCCGTTAGCTACCGACACGTTTTCTTCAACGCAGTATGCGCGGTGGTTGTGGGTGTGTCCCCAGTTGTAAGTAGGGTTCCACTTGGACTTGTCCAGCGAATTGCCGTCGAACTCGTCGGAGAAGATCTGCTTCCATCCGCTCAGGCATGCAGGAGGTTCTGCGTAACCAGCCAGTTGGAACAGGATCAAAAGGAGTGAAAAATAAAGTTTTTTCATACTTAAAACATTAATATTGTAATTCAAATCGCCGTAAAGATATGATATTTTTCACAAATGGCAATAAGGCAGGAGTTTTTTAAAAAAAGAAAGAGCCTGGATTACCTCCGGACTCTTTGCAAATTTAACAGTGTCTGACGTTACATTCCGAAACTCATTCCGTCTATGTACTGGTATATAGGGCTGATGAAACCGAGCACTATTATTGCGATAGTGCAGAGAGTCAAGCCAACCAAAGACATAGAGTCGCTCTTCAAAGTCGGGATTGGAGAGTCTGACTTGTTTATGAACATCGCCTTTACCACAAGCAAGTAGTAGTACAAAGAGATGATTGTGTTGAGCAACGCAATGAACACCAGCAAATACTGGCCTTGCTGAGCTGCAGCAGCAAAGATGAAGAACTTGCTGAAGAAGCCTGCAAAAGGAGGAATACCTCCAAGCGAGAACATAGCCAGCATCATGATAAGAGCCAGTTTTGGGTTTGTAGAGTACAGACCGTTGTAGTCGTCCATACCCACCTTGCCGGTCTGGTTTTCTATGTTAGAGATGATGCCGAACGCAGCCAAGTTTGTGAACATGTAAATGAACACATAGAACACTGTAGCGGTCATACCAGCAGCGGTGCCGGCAATAACGCCGAGCATGATGTATCCTGCCTGAGACACAGAAGAGTAAGCAAGGAAACGCTTCAAGTTCTTCTGTCTGATGGCGAAGATATTAGCCACGGTGATAGTGATGACGATAATCCACCACAAGATGTCCTGCCAGTTTTCCGGATAGTTGCGGAACGCCTTGAACAAGATGCACATGAACGCGAACACAGCCGCACCTTTAGATATTACAGAAAGATAGGCTGTAACAGGAGTTGGCGCGCCTTGGTAAGTGTCCGGAGTCCACAAGTGGAAAGGAACAAGCGAAATCTTGAAGCCCATACCAGCGGCAAAGAACACCATTGCCATAATCTGGATCGGCTCAGCGTTGAACGCTCCT
>CALGHE010000066.1 GCA_937915765.1 uncultured Bacteroidales bacterium
TGTCCTCGCGCATACGGCTCCACTCGTCGCCACGGCTTATCACCTTGCTCATCAGCGCGTAAAGGTAGTAATTTGCGCGTGTTTTGAAAAACAATTGAGAATAATTTTGCATCTCGACAAGGATTTTGTCGTTGTTCTCGGTGGTGCAGAGCAGGTCGAATATGACGCCCCGTCCGCCGTTCCGGTCTGACGGAACTTCGACGTTCTCGAACGTGAGGCTCCTGATCTCGCCGTACTCCTCGCTCAGAAGGCTGTTCAGGAACGACCGCATCTGAGGCTCCTGGCCCATCAGCTTCTTGAAGGCCCAGTCGGTCTTCAGATTAACATACTTTGTCATAGTTATAAATCATTTTAAAAACGTAAACATACGATGCAAATGTACAACAAATGCAATTATTGCACAAGAGCGCGGGCGGAAAAAATTGCGACTGAACAATAAAAGAAAGAGACGTAGCGTACTACGTCTCTGCACAGCACCGTCCATCAGCGTTTCTCTTCCGGGTACGAGATGCGGGTGTGATACATGTTTTTCAGCTTCTCCTTAATCACACTTTTTACGGTTTCTATATTCTGAAACGTGATTGGTGCGTCTTTGAATGCGCCCTCTTTAATCTGAGAGTCCACAATGCGTTCCACCAAGTCGTTTATGCTTGAGTCTGTATATTCCTTCAGACTTCTGGAGGCGGCTTCCACCGCGTCACAGATCATGAGCACCGCCATCTCCTTGGAGTGCGGCAACGGCCCCGGATAGGTGAACTTGTCCACATCTATCTCTTTGTCCGGATAACGGTTTTTATACGTTGTATAGAAATATTTAGCCACATTCCGCCCGTGGTGCGTCATGATGAACTCCTGAATCTGCTCGGGCAAGCCATGTTTCTTTGCAAGCTGCAGACCGTCTGTCACGTGGCGTATTATAATCTGCGCGCTCCGTTCCTCGTCGTTTATCGCGTCGTGCGGATTCACGCCGGTCTGGTTTTCGGTGAAGAACACCGGGTTGGAGATTTTGCCGATGTCGTGATACAAAGCCCCCGTCCTTGCCAACATCGGGTTGCCCTCTATGCTCGCAGCTGCCTCTGCCGCAAGGTTAGACACCTGCAAGGAGTGCTGGAAACTGCCCGGCGCCACTTCTGAAAACTGACGCAACAGCGGATTGTTCGTGTTCGCCAGCTCCACCAACGTGACGTCAGATATGTAGCCAAACAATTTTTCCGCTATATATATAAAAGGGTAGGCAAAAAGCATCAGCACACCGTTCACAGCGAAAAGAGGAAGCACGCCGGCGCTCTTCTGCAGCTCTTCCGTTCCTTGCAAGGCGGAGTCCTGTATCATCGCAATGCCGAAGTACAGCACGCAATAGACAAGCACAATCACACACGCCGACTTGAACAGCTGCGACCGCTGATACAGATTTTTCAGCGTGCAGATGCAGGTCATGCCCGTCATAACCTGCAAGAACAGGAACTCAAATTTGTCATGCACAATGAAGGTACAGAGCGTAACCGTGGTAATATGCACAAACAGCGCCGTTCTCGTGTCGAAAAAAGAGGTTATCGTTATAGGCAAAATCGCATACGGTATCATATATACTATATGGCTATTGTCCATATTGCCTGTTGACACCAGCGCGGTGACTATGCAGAACATAACTATCATAGACAGCATGAAGGCCACATTCTTTATCTTCTTCAGAAACTTCTGCCTGAACAGCATCAAATAAAAGAAGAATGTGAAAAGCACCGTAAACACAATTACCGCCTGCCCTATATTTATATAGGTGCTGTTGATATTGTCTTCGTCGCCCTCTATATTCATCTTCAGCGACACCAGCTTGTTGTAAGTCTCTTCATCGATGACCATTCCCTGCTCCGCTATCTTCTCGCCGCTCTGCACCAGCCCTCGTGTCGTGGAGATGCTGTTTCTCAGCTCCGTCTCCTGATTTTTCGTGTCTTTTTCGTTCCTTCTCAGATTTGGAACTAAGTATTTGTTCACATTATATTCGCTCAGAATGGACTTGTTCAGATTGCCCGGCATATCGTTCATGATCTCCTCATACGCCTCCATGGTAGAATAGATGTCACTCACCTTTTTTGGCTTTCCAGCCGTCTCGTTCTCCTTTATCTTCACGCCGGCCACGCTGGAGCTCGTCAGTTCGTCATATTCATTTTTTGAGACAATCCCCTTTGAATAAACCTCTTTCAGTTTGGACGATATGTACTTGGTATAAAGTTCCGCAATAGACGTTGAAGAAGAGGCGTCAGAAACGAAAACCTCAAGCTGCCTGTTCAGCACGGCCGTATCCATATCGTAATAGACATACAGCTCGCGGCTGAGCAGGTCTTTGGTCTCCTGCTCAAGCTCTTTCTGCGTCTTGTTTATGCGGAATTCGAAAGGGGCGGTCAGGGTCTCGTACTGCCACGGCTTGCCGCTGTCAAACGTATATTTGAACGCTCCGTGGTTCGGGAATATGTTAACCACGACCACCGCTGCCAAGACGAACAGCGCCAACACAATTGCAGTTCTGCGAACTTGCTCCTTGTCCTTTATCTGAAACTTCAATTTCATCTCACTTGTATTTATACATTTCCCGCTCGCCATCAATAAAACGGTCTGCGTAATAAAAACGCTTCAAAGATAAAATATATCGTCATTATAACAAAAAAAAGGACGACTTCTCTGTCGCCCTTCTCAAAAAAAATCGATTAAATTTTATTCGCACAAATCTTTAATTTCTGCTTCCGGAGCATTTTTCATAACAGAAGCGATGCCGTTTTTGCATCCGGACTCAGAAGCGTACATCTGGCTTGTGCCGATAACCTGACCGTTAGACGCCTTCAGGTTAAAATGAAATTTGCCATTCGCAGCCTCTTTCATCTCGAAGCGCTTCTCTTCCAAACTGTTCTTCTTCACAGACTCTATACCGTTAAGGCAAGATGCTTTCTGCTTGTAACCTTCGCTTGAAAGTATGATTTCGCCATTTCCAGCCTTCAAATTAAACTGAAACTCTCCGTTCTTTCTTGTTGTAATTTCAAATTTAGCCATACTGTCATTTTTTTATTGTTAAGTAAGATATATGGCGAACATAGTTTATTTTTTCGACTTTTCAAAATTTTACGGCAGATTTTTGAAAAAAAGTTTCCAAACACGTGCTGCCCTTTCTTTTAAGTTGGTTTCTATAAATTCATTTTGCATAATTTTTGAATTTATTTCGAGCTGATTGCTGAACGAAAGAAGGGAGCGGTGCGGACAGTGAGACCGACTGGCAACCAGCAAGTTGCCGAATCAAATCAAAAAGTGCCGAAAGATTCGCCCTTTGATTTATACTTCCTTAATTACAAACATTGAATTTATAGAACTCACATTAAAACCCCAATTAATAGGGATTGACGCATTCTTCGCTTAGACATACCTTTGCCTCACTAAAATAAATTTAAAACATATTATCATGCACAAAAAAAATGTAGCTATCATAGGAGCCGGGATAACAGGTCTGACTGCGGCCTTCTACGCCAAACGGCTCGGTGCCGAGGTTCATTTGTTTGATTCTGCAGGAACGTACGGCGGACAAATTCAGACTAAACGCAATGGCAAATTTGTGTGGGAGACCGGCCCTTGCACCGGAACGATAGGCTCTCCGGATGTAGCCGAACTGTTTGAAGACTTGGGCTTGGATATCCAGGAGACTGCCGACCCGACTCTTGCTCAGAACAGATATATATGGAAAGGCGACAGGCTCCACCCTCTTCCCTCCTCGCTTGTTTCCGGAATACAAACTCCCCTCTTTTCATGGAAAGACAAACTCGGAATCTTGCTGGAGCCGTTCAGGCCAAAGGGCGACGACCCGGAGGAGAGCCTCGCCTCTTTTGTGAGACGAAGACTTGGAGAGTCTATCCTCGACTATGCGGTTGACCCGTTCGTGTCCGGCGTTTATGCAAGCACTCCGGAACACGTCATCCCGAAATACGCGCTGCCGAAACTTTATGCGCTTGAAGAGAAGCATGGCAGCTTAATCTTGGGCAGCATCCATAAGATGAAAGAGCCTAAGAGCGACCGAGACAAAAAAGCTACGAAAAAGATTTTCTCTGCCAAAGGCGGATTGTCTGCCTTGATTGAAAGTTTGGCAGAAAACATCGGAACAGAAAACATATCTCTGAACGCCGGCAACCTTTGCGTCTCGCCAAACGGGAACTCCTTCATTGTTTCTTGCAACGGGACTGAACAATCCTTCACGCACGTAATCTTCACAGGCGGAGCAAACCGGCTCCCGGAAGCATGCCCATTTTTGCTGAACAGAGGCATCGACAGCGCCTTTGACGTAAACTACACAAAAGTGATGGAGGTGGCTGTCGGGTTCGAAAAATGGGAAGGCAGATGCCTTGACGGATTCGGGGCTTTAGTGCCATCTAAAGAAGGTCGCAAAATACTCGGTGCGCTGTTTCTATCCTCGCTTTTTAAAAACAGGGCTCCGAAAGATGGAGCTATGCTCTCCGTGTTTATGGGCGGCAAAAGACACCCTGAATATCTTGACCTGACTGACGACGAGGTTTTCGACATAGTGAAAGACGAGCTTTCGAGCATGTTTAACCTGAAAGATTTCCGTCCCGACCTTTTTGAAATAACAAGGCATCAGAACGCCATCCCTATGTATGACGCCGCAACCCCGGGCAGACAAGAGGGGTATTCTAAAGCGGAACAGATGTTTCCAGGCTTGCTTCTGGGCGGCAACGGAATTGGCGGAATTGGCATGGCAGACCGAATAAAGCAGGGAAAAGCGCTCGCTACAAAACTTTTGCAGGCTCATGCGCGTTAATGCATTGGGCTACTTCTGCAAATCAGGTCAAAACAGCAATGGCAAGACACTGTTTTACAGAAACAGCCTAAAAAAATCCCAATTAATAGGGATTGACTAAATCTCGAACATAACTTACTTTTGCAGAAAAAAAAAGATGAGAAGCGTCAGAAACGTGAAAAAAGCGATTTACGTCTCAGCCGGCAGCATTTCGCTGGTGCTTGGCACCATTGGGATATTCACTCCAATCCTGCCCACCACCCCGCTGTACCTGCTGACAGCCTGGTTCTACGCAAGAAGTTCCGACTCGCTGTACAACAAAGCGATGAACAACAAGTACTTCGGGAACATTGTACGGAACTTTCAAGAGAACAAAGTGATTCCGCCCAAAGCGAAATTCATCTCTATAAGCACGCTCTGGGTTACGATTCTCTTATCTATATATATTGTAAATATACTATGGGTACGTATATTATTACTTATCATCGCCATTTGTGTGACTATACATATATTATCCTACAGAAGTTTTAACCGATAACAATTTTTCGTCATTTTAATCCTTAATTTTCTATCTGTTTTGTTTTTTTCGTGTTTTTGTTACAATCCAAAACTAGCCTCAAACACATTCAAAATATCATTTTGTCAATAAAACCGACAAAATCAGTTACAAATGTCAAGCAAGCGTATATTTTTCAATCTTTTTAGGTCATTTTAATGATTATACACCAAATTATACATCATTTACAAATAATTATACAATCTTTATTCAAAACAAAACAACTATCCATTTTATATAAAATATTATATATCAACACTTTAACACTTTAAAACAAAGAAACATCAAGAATCAAAAAGAACTTTAATTCAAAAAAAATCAAACTTTTTGAAAAAAAATTCATTAAATAGTTTGCATTTTATCAAAAAACACTTACCTTTGTATCGTAAAACAAAAACAAACAGATTTTTACTAACATTTTAAAACTTTAAAGCGTATGGTTATTGCATATTTTTTCATCGGAGCATTGGTTGCGGCTATGGCGGCTAAAATCGCAGTGGCAAAAAATTTCAACAGCAACTCTTTTATTGACTAATTCAGTTTTAACATTTAAAACTTTAAGGCTTATGGTTATTGCATATTTCTTTATCGGAGCATTGGTTGCGGCTATGGCGGCTAAAATCGCAGTGGCGAAAAATTTTAACAGCAACTCTTTTATTGACTAAAAAAAACAAGTTAGTAACTTTTAAATATAAATTTTATGGATACGGTCCGACGATTTTTCGGAAAATGAAAGGCTCATTTCTAACAAAGAATGAAGCCTTTTTTTCTTTTTATCTGCCTTCCTGAGCATTTTATTAAAAAAAATAAAATCTGCCTCCTTATCTTTTGACGCAAATCATTATATTTGCAAAACGATTGCGCCTTTCTTTTTTGCTCGCCAGCTCTTTGGGGCGAGGGTAAATCAAGACGCGCAACAGACTCTATCACTATTAGACTGAAAAAAAATGACACGTGCGAAAAAAATTTCATATACGCTGGCTGCTGTTGCGGCTGTGATTCTGCTGACAGTTTTGTCGGAGAAGTTCTTCTTCCGCATAGACCTGACTGCGGAGAAGAGGTACAGCATATCGGACAACACAAAAAACCTGCTCAGAAATCTCGACAACGAGCTGAAGGTGACCGTGTATCTGGACGGCGACCTGAACTCAGGTTTTTTGCGTCTGCGCAAGGCGACAAAGGAGATGCTCGACGAGTTCAACGTATATGCGGAACATGGCGTCTCTTACGAATTTGTCAATCCGTCCGCCGCAACAAGCAGCGAGGAGCGCAACAAAAAATACGCCGAGCTGGAAAAACGCGGTCTTCGCCAGATTCCGGTGTACGACAAGGACGAAGAGGGAAAGTCTGTCATGAAAATCGTCTTCCCTTGGGCGGAAATCTCCTATAAGAGAGGCGACGACACCGTTGTGGCTGCCGTCAATCTTTTGAAAAACCTTGCGGGAAAATCCGGAGGGGAGAACTTGAATCTCTCGGTTCAAAACCTTGAATTTGAGCTTACTAACACAATCCGCATGATTACATCCTCCGGTCTGACCAAAATCGCCTTCATAGACGGGCACAAAGAGTTGCCGGAGCCTTACGTGTGGGACAGCTACACAAAGCTCAGCGAATATTATCAGGTGGACAGGGGCGTTATCGGGCCCGACCCGTCCATTCTCGACCCGTACAAAGCAATCGTGATTGCCGGGCCTCAGGAGAAATTCTCCGAGCAAGACAAGTACGTCATAGACCAGTATATAATGAACGGCGGAAAAGTTCTTTGGCTGATAGACGGCGTGAAGATTTCGCTGGACAGCCTCTCCTCTTACTCTGAGACGGTGGGGGTTGCGCACGACGTGAATCTGTCAGACCAGCTGTTCAAATATGGAGTCCGCATCAACCCGGTGCTTTTGCAGGACGTTCAGTGCGCGCTTGTGCCTGTCAACATGTCCAGAGAAGGCGACCAGCCTAAGTTCGAGCCGGCTCCGTGGTACTACTCGCCTCTGCTGCTCGCCTCTCCGTTCCATCCGGTCTCTAAAAACATCACTCCTGTAAAGTCCGAGTTCGTCAGCTCTATAGACTTTGTGGGGAATCGTGAAAACGTGAAGCAGGACGTGCTTCTGATAACATCAACAGGAACACACGTTCAGAACGTGCCGTCTATCGTCAGCATGGACATAATAAACGTAGAGAAAAACGGCGTTCACTTCAACGCTCAGAACAAAATCGCAGCGGTCTCTATGGAGGGCATCTTCCCTTCTGTCTTTGCTAACAGAATGATTCCTAACGGAATAACGACAAACAAGCCGACAGTTTTCGAGAGCAAGCCGACAAAAATGATTGTCGTGGCAGACGGAGACATTATAAAGAACGACATAGACGGACAGGGTAGCAAATATATCCCTATGCCGTTAGGTTATGACAGGTACATGAACCAGCAGTTCGGCAACAGCGAGTTCGTGCTGAACGCCGTGAACTACCTCACAGATGACGACGGCTGGATGGAACTGCGCTCTAGGGAAATAGCCCTGCGCCTTCTCAACAAGCCGGCGATTATAGGTCAGCGCAAGTTCTGGCAATGGGTGAACGTGCTTCTGCCGCTGGCAATGCTCGGACTGTTTGGGCTTGGGTTCCACTTCTTCAACAAAAGAAGATACACCAGATAAGCGAACACATTTTTTTGCAATAAAAACAATAAAGAAAAATATATAAAGTTAAAAATATGAAATTTTCAATTTCCAGCGCTGGATTATTCAGCCACCTGCAGGCCATAAGCCGAGTGATAGGCTCTAAGAACGCCCAGCTACCAATCTTGGACAACTTCCTTTTCAAAATAGACGAAAAGGTTCTGACAGTGACCGCGTCTGACCTCGACACAACGCTGATCACTCAGATTGAACTTGAGCAGGTCGAAGGCAACGGCTCTGTGGCTCTGTCGGCTAAATATCTTCTCGAAATACTCAAGGAGTTCTCTGACCAGCCTCTTGAATTCGTCATAAACGACGAAAACTTGAGCGTTACAATCAAGTCGCAAAACGGCTCGTACAACTTCATCGGGACTCCAGGCGACGAGTTCCCTAAGGTGCCGAAACTGAAAGACAACGCTAAAAGCATCATGTACTCGGCATCTCACCTAAGCTCCGGTCTTACAAAAGCTCTTTTCGCTACCGGAAACGATGACTTGCGACCAGTGATGAGCGGAGTCTATTTTGACATCACTCCGGACAGCTCTGTTTTCGTGGGGTCTGACGGTCACAAGCTCGTGCGCGTGAAAAACCTTGCGACAAAAGGTTCACAGACTCTGAACGAGGACGGCTCTTACGAACCGGCTGCTTTCATCTTGCCTAAGAAACCGGCTAACTTGCTGAAAAACATTCTGGCAAAAGAGTCTGAAGCTGTGCATGTAAGTTTCGACGACAGAAACGTGTGCTTCAAACTGTCCAACTACGAAATGGTATGCCGCCAAATAGAAGGCAACTACCCTAAATACAACTCGGTAATTCCTGTGAACTCGCCAAATCAGCCGTACAATCCGTTCAAGGCGGTTGTTGACCGTGTCTCTATGCTGAACGTGATTAAGCGCGTTTCTGTATTTGCCAGCCAAGCCAGCCAGCTTGTGAAGCTGGACTTCGCAGACAACGAGCTGAAGATTTCCGCGCAGGACATAGATTTCTCCATCTCGGCTCAGGAAAGCTTGTCTTGCATGTATCAGGACGAGCCTATGTCTATCGGGTTCAAGGCATTGTTCCTCATGGAAATTCTCTCTAACATAGACTCAAACGAGGTTGTCATAGAACTGACCGCGCCTTATAGCGCCGCTCTTGTTCTGCCGCTTGAGCCAAACGAAATGGAAGACATTCTTATGCTGATAACACCTATCATGCTGGACTAAAGCAGAAGGACTCGTGCCTTGAATACATGGCAGCTTCCATAAGCTAACTGCTCCGAGCTCTGATTCAAAGCGCCCGGAACGGACAAAAAAAGGTTATGGAAGTTGCCTTAAAATTTTTCAACGCTTTCTATTTAAAATTCACCGCATTATGGAACTCAACTTAAAAAAACCGCTGGTATTTTTCGATTTGGAAACTACCGGACTTGATATTGCAAGCGACAGGATTATCGAATTATCGTATCTAAAAGTAAACCCGAACGGCTCAGAAGAGAGCAAAACTTTCCGCTTAAATCCGGAAAAGCATATATCTGAAGAGGCTTCTGAAATTACTGGCATTAAAGACGAGGATGTCAAGGACTGCCCTACGTTCAAAGATGTTGCTAAAACACTTGCAAAAGTGTTCGAAGGTTGTGACATCGCAGGATACAACTCAAACCGCTTTGACATTCCGCTGCTCGCCGAGGAGTTTATCCGTGCGGAAACAGACATCGACCTCAAAAGGCACAAGTTCATAGACGTGCAGACTATCTTCCACAAAATGGAGCAGAGAACATTGCCTGCGGCGTACCGTTTCTACTGCAACAAGGAACTTGTGGACGCGCACAGCGCCGAGGCCGACACAAAAGCGACTTACGAAGTGCTGAAAGCTCAGCTCGACAAATACAGCGACAGCCTGAAAAACGATGTGGCGTTCCTTTCTGAATTCTCTTCTTTCAACAAGAACATAGACTTTGCCGGACGTTTCGTTTACGACGACAACGGCGTGGAGTACATAAATTTCGGCAAATACAAGGGACAGAAAGTTGCAGACGTGCTGCGCAAGGACATCGGATACTACGGATGGATCATGGACAGCAACTTCACGCTGGACACCAAGCGCACTCTGACTATGATAAAGTTGAAAAACAATATCAGATAACAAGACAAAATGGCTAATTCTTTTTTCAGATTCAAACAGTTCACAGTAAACCAAGAGAGATGCGCCATGAAGGTCGGGACGGACGGAGTGCTTCTCGGCGCTTGGTGCGACGTGAGCTGCGCATCTGAAATTTTGGACGTTGGCACCGGCACGGGGCTTATCGCCCTGATGCTCGCCCAACGGAACAGCTCTGCAAAGATCTGCGGAATTGAGATTGACAATGATGCGGCAGAACAGGCTCTGGAAAATGTGAACGGCTCGCCTTGGAGCGACCGTGTGAAGATAGAAAACGTCTCCTTCCAAAATTTCACACTGTCAACAGAGCGCTCTTTCGACCTGATCGTAAGCAATCCTCCTTATTTCTGCAACTCGCTGAAAAATCCGGACGGACGGAAATCAACGGCGCGCCACACAGACGACCTGCCTTTTGAAGACCTTCTGGAATGCTCCGCCAAACTGCTGAAAAACAACGGCAAATTAGCGGTTGTGCTTCCCGTCACCGAAGGAAATTTATTTGCCGAACTCGCAGGAAACGTAGGCTTGAGCTGTTCAAAAAGAGTGGAAGTCTGCCCGAAGCCAAACTCAGACCCAAAACGTCTGCTGCTCGAATTTACCAAAAGCAAGACGGAGACAAAGACAGACACGCTCGTCATCGAGACCGAGACAAGGCACTGCTACTCTCCCGAATTTAAAAATTTGACAAAAGACTTTTATCTTAAATAAGACAAATATTACGATGCAAAACACTAACATACAAGGAGATAAACTGTTAGAACTAATTCCGCACCGCAACCCGATGGTTATGGTTGACTCGCTCGTGGAAGCAAGCGAAGACACCGCAACATCAACCCTTCTGATTAAAGACGATAACATATTTGTCGCCGCCGGCGAACTGTCTGAGGTCGGAATCATAGAACACATAGCACAGACAGCAGCCCTGCGTATAGGCTACATCTGCCAGCAAGAGGGACAGCCGGTCCGCAACGGCTTCATCGGCAGTTTCAAAAAGTTCAAATTGCTAAGAAAGGCCAAGTCTGGAGAGCTGCTGAAAACAGAGCTGAAGGTAATGCAGTCCGTCGGAAACATCACAATGATAAGCGCCAAGGTACTCGCAAACGACGAACACATCGCAGACTGCACCATGACCGTGGCATTAGCAGAGTAGAGTTCTCGTGACAAAAGCCCTTTCTTCGCCTCTTTTTTATGTTTTACAGCATATTGCGCGTTTTTCTTCGGAAAATATTTCTTTTTTTATAAAACTTATCGTTTAATTTGCATCGTAATTAAAAGTATTTATGAACTTATTAAAACACATTGCCTATTGATTAGACTCCTACTTTGAATTTTAAAACAAAGAGAATATGGAAACGTTGAATCAATTGACCGACGAAGAGTTGGTTGGTTTGTACTCTAAAGGTGACAATGACGCTTTTGACGTGCTGTTGCTCAGGTACAAACGCAAGGTGTTTTCTTACATCTCGCTTTCGGTAAAGAACAAAGACTTGGCGAACGACCTCTTTCAGGAGACGTTCATCAAGGCTATTATGACAATAAAGCAAGGCAAATACACTGAGAAAGGCAAATTCGGATCTTGGATTATAAAAATTGCGCATAACCTCATAATAGACTGTTTCCGCCGCGAGCAAAGTGAGAACATTATAAACGAGGCTGAAAGCGATGTTGACATTTTCAGCAACATCAAGTTGTATGACACTAACGCAGAAGACCTTATCGTCAAAGAGCAGGTTTATGTGGACTTGGTAAAGTTGGTTGACTACCTTCCGGACAACCAAAAAGAGGTGCTTAAAATGCGATTTTTCGAAGATCTGAGCTTCAAGGAGATAGCAGACACCACAGGTGTGAGCATCAACACTGCGCTCGGACGTATGAGGTACGCAATCTTGAACATGAGGAAACTTGCTGAAAGCAAAGATGTCAGTCCGGTTTTCTGCGAATAATTCAAGTCTGCTTTCATAAATTAGTCCGAGATATTTCGAGTGACGCTCTATCTTGATTGGTTATGTCAGCAAAAACGCGATGCGAACGTCGCAATCAGGCAGATATGAGCAAGAGTGACAAAACAAATTGAGAAACGTACAAAACAAATTTCGGGACATAAAAAAAATCGCAAAACACAATTTATAGAAGTTGGCTTAATTTTAACTTTATAGTAGAGACGCATCATGCTGCGTCTCTATTTTTTTTACCTGTTTTTTCCTTTTATGCTCCATTTTCCGCCCTCTAAATTACAAATACTAAATTAAAATCCGTATCTTCGCAAGTCATTAGGAAGCCAACCTTTCCAAAGGACGGACTTCTGACAGGTTAACTTAACACGGGATTTACAAAATTCCCTTAAAAAAACAAAATTAGATGGATTTTGCAAAAGTCATATTGAAACCTAAGAAGGAAGAGTCGTTACAGCGCTTTCACCCTTGGGTATTTTCTGGCGCGATACAAAAAATAGCAGGCAGCCCTAAAGAAGGCGACATTGTTGACGTTTACACTTGCAACGGGGAGTACTGCGCAACAGGGCACTATCAGATAGGCTCTATTGCCGTGCGCATTTTCACGTTCGAAAAGACGGAGCCGGGCAAAAGTTTCTGGACCGAAAAGCTCAGACGCGCTTACGAAATGCGACGCGCCATCGGCCTTGCTGAAAGCTCCGACACAGACGCGTACAGGCTCATTCACGGCGAGGGCGACTTCATGCCGGGACTGGTGATAGACATATACAACAAAACGGCTGTCATGCAGGCTCATTCAGTCGGAATGCACAACATCAGGCAGGAGCTGGCTGAAGGTTTGATTGAGGTGTTCGGCGGAAAGCTGGAAAACGTATATTACAAGTCGGAATCGACCTTGCCGTTCAAGGCCAACATTGACACGGAAGACGGCTACCTCATAGGGAAAGACGACAAAAACTACATTGCGACCGAAAACGGCCTGAAATTTCAGGCTGACTGGCTGAAAGGTCAAAAAACAGGGTTCTTTATCGACCAGAGAGAAAACCGCGCGCTTCTTGAAAAATACGCGAAAGGCAGAAGCGTGCTGAATATGTTTTGCTACACCGGCGGCTTCTCTTTCTATGCGCTCAGGGGCGGCGCCAAAGAGGTGCATTCTGTTGACAGTTCCGCTAAGGCGATTGAACTGACCAAGAAAAACGTGGAACTGAACTTTGCAGACTGCCAAAACCACGAGGCGTATGCGGTGGACGCTTTCAAGTATCTGGACGATATGCAGGACCGTTACGACCTGATAATACTGGACCCGCCCGCCTTTGCAAAACACAGAGACGTGCTGCGCAACGCTTTGCAAGGATACAAAAAGCTTAACGCCAAAGCATTTGAAAAGATTAAGCCCGGAGGAATACTCTTCACGTTCTCTTGCTCGCAAGCGGTCTCGAAGGAACAGTTCAGACTTGCCGTGTTCAGCGCCGCAGCCATCTCTGGACGAAACGTGAAAATCTTGCACCAGCTGACTCAGCCGGCAGACCATCCTGTAAGCATCTATCACCCTGAAGGTGAATACCTTAAAGGCTTGGTTCTTTATGTTGAATAATTTTTTTGTCAAATATGGAATACACTATTTTATTTTGGATAATCATAGCTATTTTGCTGCTGGACTTCGCCATTGAAAATACTCTGAGCTACCTGAACGGGAAGAATGCCGGAGTGGAACTGCCTGACGAAGTCAAGGACATATACGACTCTGAAAAATACAATAAGCAGCAGGCTTATTTTCAAGTCAACCAGAAGTTTAGCAGAATAACCAGCGTGTTCGGAACTCTTGTCACGTTAGCCATGTTCTTCCTTTTCGGATTTAATTTTGTCGATGAGATAGCCAGAGGCTTTACAGACAGCACAATCCTCGTCGCTTTAATATTCTTCGGCATAATATTTTTCGCTAACGAGCTGATTTCCATTCCGTTCGGCATATACAAAACATTTGTCATCGAAGAGAAGTTCGGGTTCAATAAAATGACGCCGGCCATCTTCGCCACAGACTTGCTCAAGGAGTGGGTCATGACGGCTGTTCTGGGCGGCGGGCTGATTGCTCTGCTCATGGTCATTTACGAACAAGTGGGAGACTGGTTTTGGCTTCTCGGCTGGGGACTTATGTCGGCCATCTCGATATTCCTCATGATGTTCTACTCAAACCTAATTGTCCCGCTGTTCAACAAACAGACTCCGCTCGAAGCTGGAGAACTGCGCGACGCGATTGAGGCATTCTGCAACAAAGCCGGCTTCAAGCTGGACAATCTCTATGTAATAGACGGATCTAAGCGCACAACCAAAGCTAACGCTTACTTTACCGGACTCGGCGCAAAAAAACGCATAGTGCTTTACGACACGCTGATAAACACTCTGACTACAGAAGAGATTGTGGCTGTTCTTGCTCACGAGATAGGTCATTACAAAAAGAAACACACGATGAAAACACTGATTTTCAGCTTAATAAACAACGGCGTGATGTTTTATCTGCTCTCTCTTGCACTCGGGAAGGCGGACACCGGCAACCCTGAGATTGCGCTTGCGCTCGGAAGCGACATTCCGTCGTTTCACTTCAGCATGATTGTGTTCGGCATACTATTCTCGCCAATTTCTACGTTTATAGGTTTGGGGCTTAACACATTCTCGCGCAAAAACGAATACGAGGCCGACGCGTTTGCAAAGTCGTTCGGACTTGCGGCTCCGCTTGGCAACGCGCTGAAAAAGTTGTCAGAGTCAACTCTCAGCAACCTGACTCCGCACCCCTATTATGTATTTTTCCACTACTCTCACCCAACGCTTTTGCAAAGGCTGAGAGCGCTAAACAAATAAAAGATGAGACGATTTTTAATAACACTGCTTCTGGCGCTTCCTTTTGCGCTTTGCTCTGCCCAGAAGACCGCTAACGTAAGCGTGGAACAGGCTGTCGAAATGATTGCGAAGACGAAAAAGCTTCAGATTGTTGACGTAAGAACGCCTGCCGAATTTAAGACAGGACACATAAAAGGAGCTGTGAACATTGACTTCAGAGACGCAGAATTTGAGAAAAAGATAAAAAAGCAGCTGAAACGCAAGCGTCCGGTTCTGCTCTATTGCCGCTCTGGCAGACGAAGCCTCAACGCCATGAACAAAATGTCAACGTTGAAATTCAAGGAGGTTTACAACTTGGAGGGCGGAGTTATTGTCTGGGGAAAAACTCAGGCTCTGGAAAAATAAAAACAGTGTCTAACTAACGGAACGGACTTCGCCTCGGACTTAAAGCAGGCAGGTCCTGAACCTTTATAAATTTTGCTTATGAAAACGATTGTCAACATTATATCAGACGAAAACCCGATACCTGCGTATCTCTTCGTCAAGGAGATGTACGAACCCGGCGACAAACTGATGTTCATCTCTGCAAAAAGCACGGAAGACGACCTTGAGTTCATGTCCGAGCTGATGCGCGTGCCGAACGACTGCATAAAGGAGATTTTGCTAAGAAACGACATGGACGAGTTCAGGTACGAACAGATATGCAGAGCCGTGATAAAGCGTTTGCAAAAAGGCGAGACCTACTACGTAAACCTTGCCGGTGGCACAAGATACATGGCGCTTGCGGTACAGCAGGTTTTTGAAAAGTTCGGCGCCGAGTTCTTCTATGTGCAGACAGAAAAAAACATAATCATCAAGTCTAAGTTCGACGACAGCATCAATGACAATGACGACCAGCACATACAGATAAAGTACAGGATGAACCTGAGCGAATACATCAAGTTACACGAGATGCAGAGCGACCTGCACAACAGCGGACACACGCCCATCCGTTCGGAACTTGACGTCCAGAATCTCTTCGACCTGTTCTCGCAAAGGCTGCTGTCTAACAGAGACTACAGGATTCTTGAGATTTTGAGAACAGACTACAGAGGACTGAACTACGCAAAGCTTTCGGAAATCGAACGTCCGCGCAAACTGCGCGCAGAAGCCATTCCGGACATCCGCAAGTTCCTCGACTTCTTGTCGTTCACCCCTGATTCGAGAGACGAACTCAACAAAGACGAGCTGGACTATCTGACCGGCGGCTGGTGGGAAGAGTTTGTATATTACAGAATCAAGGAAACTATAGCTCCGGACGACATAGCAATCGGGCCGGTCATCCGCTCAAAGGGAGTGAAAAGGCAGAACGAGCTTGATGTTGTCTTCATAAAGGACAATCAGCTTTATGTGGTGGAATGCAAAACAGGCGTGCATACGGAAAAGCTTTTCAACGAGATTGTTTACAAAGCCTGCGCTCTCAGGGAGGCTCTGCTCGGCATAACTTGCAAATACTACATCTGCTCGATGAAGCAAGACGAAGACGGATCTCTCAAACGCATCGCCAAAAACATGGACATCACATTCTGGGACTTCGACGTTGTGTCTCAGCCAGAGTTGTTCGACAAAAAGATGAGAGAGGCTATAAAATAGCAAATCAGACAAAAAAACATTGGCTTGACAATCAAAAAAAATGGCAAATAGAATTTGCCCGCCAATGTTTTTCATCGTCTGAAAACGACAAATCAAATTAATTTGCTATTTTTGCAGAAACGCGTTAAAATCAAAAAAGATGAGTAAAAAGAAAGGCAGTTCCTTTTTTCACAGAATAAAGTTCAAATACAAACTTTCCATCCTCAACGAAAACACTCTTGAGGAGGTTTGGCGCATCCGTCTGTCATGGCTTAATGTGTTTCTTGTATCGTTCGCCACGGCGGTGCTCTACTTTTTCTTTATCGCATTTTTGATAATAAAGACTCCGTTACGCACGTTCCTTCCCGGATATTCGGACAACAACATTCTGAGCCAGCAGGTAATACGCAACGCAGCAAGCATGGACTCCATCAGGGAGGTGGTAAGAGTGCGCGGAGAGTACATGGAGATGCTGCAGAACATCTGTTCCGGCAACATACCTATAGACTCCACAACATCCGTCGACTCCATTCTGAAGAAGGATTATTCAAAAGAAATCCTGGAGCCGTCTGACAAAGAAAACCAATTTCGCAAACAATTCGAAAGAGAAGAAAAATACAACACCGGCATGGTTGAAAACGCCTACGCTAAGCTGAACTACCTGATGTTCCGCCCGGCAAACGGCGTTGTAACAGAACGCTCCGGCGGCTCATCTAAACAGAACATACTGAAAGTGCAGATGGAAAACGCATCCGCCATACACTCGTTGCTGGACGGCGTGGTCGTGTACGTTTCGAGGACAAGCGAAGGTCTGTTTGAAATGCACATTCAGCATAACAACGGAATGACGTCGTACTACAAGTTCGCGTTGCCGTTCATAAAAGAAGTTGGCGACAACGTCCATGCCGGCGAGGTAATTTCCGTACCTGCCAATGACAGCGCAAACACACTTATATTCGAGCTTTGGGAGAACGGCAAAGCGCTGAACCCTGAAGATTACATTTTATTCAACTGACAAAAAATGCAGTTACTGCAGACACTATAATTTTATGAAAAAGCAAATCGCCATTTTAGGTTCAACAGGCTCTATCGGCACTCAAGCCTTAGAGGTTATAGAAGAGCACTCGGACAAGTTTGAAGTCTATGCGCTCACGGCCAACAACAACGCAGACCTGCTCATTTCGCAGGCCCGCAAGTTCAATCCTGAGTTTGTTGTGATTGCAAATGAAAACAAATACGCTCAGGTCAAGGAGGCTTTGGCTGACTTGCCGATGAAGGTATTCGCCGGGGCGGCCTCAATCGCCGATGTCGCCGCCATGCAGCCTGTGGACATTGTTCTGACCGCAATGGTAGGATACTCTGGCCTTTTGCCTACAATCTCTGCGGTGAAAGCCGGCAAGGTCATTGCCCTGGCTAACAAAGAGACTCTCGTTGTGGCGGGCGACCTTGTGTGCGAGCTGTCAAGGCAGCACAACAGCGCTATTGTTCCGGTTGACTCGGAACATTCTGCCATATTCCAGTGCCTGCAAGGCGAGATGAACAATCCGATAGAGAAAGTTATACTAACTGCGTCCGGCGGACCGTTCAGAGGCAAAGACATCAACTTTTTGAGAAACGTGACCGCGGCAGACGCTCTAAAACACCCGAACTGGAGCATGGGCGCCAAAATAACAATCGACTCTGCTTCGCTGATGAACAAAGGTTTTGAGGTGATTGAGGCTAAATGGCTCTTCGGCGTGGGCAAGGAGAAGATTGACGTTGTGGTTCATCCGCAATCCATCATTCACTCCATGGTGCAGTTTGAAGACGGATCTGTAAAGGCTCAGATGGGGCTTCCGGACATGAAGCTGCCTATCCAGTACGCCTTCGGATATCCGCAGAGGCTGTCGAGCAAATCGCCTCGTCTCGACTTTCAGCAGCACTCTAACCTGACGTTCGAAAAGCCGGACACAAACGTGTTCAGAAATCTTGCGTTCGCATACGAAGCGATGGAACAAGGAGGAAACATGCCTTGCATACTGAATGCGGCAAACGAAATTGTGGTCGCAGCCTTCCTGAAAGGCGAAATAGGATTCCTGCAGATGTCGGACATAATCGAAGCCACAATGCAAAAAGTCGCATTCATAAAGAAACCTTCTTACGAACAATACGTTGAAACTGATAAAGAAGCAAGACACATTGCTCTTAACTTAATTTAATAAAAAGATGGATACGCTTTGCATGATATTGCAACTTATAGCGAGCCTCTCGCTGCTCGTCATAGTGCATGAGTTCGGACACTTCATCGCCGCTCGCGCGTTCAAGATGAGGGTGGAGAAATTTTACCTCTTCTTCAACCCGTGGTTCACTGTCTTCAGACATAAGCCGAAGAACAGCGAGACCGAATACGGACTTGGCTGGCTGCCGCTTGGCGGATATGTGAAAATTGCCGGAATGGTTGACGAATCCATGGATAAAGAGATGCTGAAAAGAGAGCCTCAGCCTTGGGAGTACCGGTCCAAACCGGCCTGGCAACGTCTTTGCGTCTCCGTGGCTGGAATCCTGTTCAACTTCATCACCGCAATTATAATATACGCCGGAATCTGCTACTCTTGGGGCGACTCTTATCTGCCTCTGAAAAATCTGAATGACGGATTTGTGTTCAGCGAAACTGCAAAACGCGCAGGATTTCAGGACGGCGACATGCTGAGCAAAGCAGACGGAAAGACGCTCGAAACATACGACGAAGATATGTTCCGCTCTATCATAGACGCCAAATCTGTAATTGTTATACGTGACGGGAAAGAGGTTGAAATAACGATGCCGGAGAACTTCATGGACTCTATCATGAAGTATCAGGATTACATAGCAAGCTACAGAATCAGATTTGTAATAGACTCTGCAATAACAGGCTCTCCTTGCGCGATTGCCGGACTGCAATCTGGCGACAGTGTTGTGGCTATCAACGGCAAAGAGGTGTTTTACTCTGACTGCGTCAACGAGTTTTCCAAATCTGCAGGAAAGCCTGTCAATCTGACTCTTGTAAGGGCCGGCAAGTCCATGACCCTTCAGGTTACGCCCGATGAGAACGGCAAAATTGGAGCATACGTCAAGACGCCAAAAACCGAGCTTCGGAAATACACACTTCTAGAATCTATTCCGGCCGGTATAGGCAAAGGTGTTGACAAACTCACAAGTTACGTGAGCGACTTCAAATACGTGTTTTCGGCAGAAGGTGTGAAACAGATGGGCGGCTTCGCTTCCATTGCAAGCCTCTACCCTTCTTCTTTTAACTGGTATGCGTTCTGGAGCATCACGGCGTTTCTGTCTGTCATCCTCGCATTCATGAACATTCTCCCTATCCCTGCTCTTGACGGCGGACATGCAATGTTTGAACTGTACGAAATCGTATTCAGAAAAAAGCCGAGCGAAAAGTTCAAAGAGAAAGCGCAGATGGCCGGAATGATGTTCCTGCTGTTCCTTATGATTTATGCGCAGATGAATGATGTCATTAGATTTCTGTTCTGATAAATAATAGCTTATGAACAATATGCAGTTTACTGTCTATGACGAAGAGGTTGAGAGACAAGTCAAGGAAATCCGGAAGCTGGTGCGGCTCTCCATGGACGGGTCGGTCTCTGAGTCTATGGCTCCGTTGGGTTACAAACTGAATTGGGGCGTCTCCATTCCTCGTATAAAGGAACTTGCCGCAAGGTTCGGCAAAGACGCGCGGCTGGCTATACGGCTATGGAACATAAGGCACAGAGAGACTATGATTATCGCAACCTTGCTGATGCCGGAGAACGGTTGCCCGGAATCTGTAGCCGAGGCTTGGGCTGAAGACATAAACAACAGCGAACTGGCAGAACAATGTTGCCGAAATCTGTTCGTCAGGTTGCCGTATGCAGACAAACTGGCTGAACTGTGCTACAACAAACCTGGCACTCTGTATTCTAAAGAGATTGCGTATAGGCTTGCTTCAAAATTAATAATGAAAGGCTCATCTTGCGGCAATAACTTTTCAAAAAGCCTTATAGTAAATATCAAAACAGATGTGCAAAACAAAAAACTCTCAGACTCGATAGCGCAATACCTGAAACAGTATGCAAAACATATTAGCAAAGCCGACGCAGAGAAAGCTCTGAAAAGTTTGCAAGATGTCAACCCATGGGTCTTTGAAGAGGTTTCAACCTTTATTAATTACAGCTGCTGACGTTGAAACTGATAGACATACACACTCATAAAACAGAGCAAGAGAGCGGAATCTTATCCGTCACGTCTGTTGAGCCAGACGAATACACAGACCTGCAAAGCAGATTTGCAGAACGGCTCTTCAGCGTGGGCATTCACCCGTGGAGCGTGAAAATTGACTTTGACGACACGCTTAACAAACTGGGCGACTTTACAAAAAACAGCAATGTGCTGGCAATAGGAGAAATCGGGCTGGACAAGCTAAAAGCCGCAGAGCAAGAGACGTTCGCCCTGCAAAAAAGAGTTTTCGAAGCTCAACTGGAAATCGCAAAAGAAAGCAGACTGCCCATAATCATACACAACGTAAAATCAACAAGCGAAATATTATCCGCATTGACAAAACACAAAATCACAAACCCTGTAATATTTCACGGCTTCAGACTGAAGAAAGAGACGGCGGAGCAAATCGTCAGCAAAGGTCATTACTTATCCTTCGGAAAACTGCATAACGAGAAAGCTATGCAAGCCACCCCCTTAGACAGACTTTTTTTAGAAACCGACAACAGCGCCGCTGAAATATCAGAAATATACGAATCAGCAGCAAAAACATTAGGCATAACAAAAACAAATTTGGCTAAAATTATAGAAAATAACTACACAAGGCTATTCTGCAACGAAAAAGAGAAGCCAGAATAAAGGATGTACGGCCTGATAAGTCCGTTGCCGTTTTCGATAGTCAGGGAGTGGATTAGCACCACCTCCAACTCGCACCCCAAAAGCAACTTTTAGCGTGTCGGACAAATTTTTCTGAGAGGGTACTTGCGCTTTCGCACTTGCACATCTAAAAACTTTTCTATAACTTGCCACTGATTATCGGTGAGATTTGTTGAATAATGATTCATTTCTTTATTGTTTGACGCCCTTAAAGTTACGAAAAATCATTCACTTATTAAACTGACAATCAATATTTTAAGTGTAATTTTGAGAGTTTTTTTCAACATCTCAAATTAGTTTTGAATTAAATTTGAACAGCTTCTAAGATAAGTGAATTTTCTGACACGACAAAATCCTGAGTAACTTTTTGTTGCTCAGGATTTTAAAAAGTTTTATTAATGTAGTGTTGCGGAAATAAGGTTGATATTTATGAAGAAGAATAGTACAAAAGAAGAAAAAGTATCTTTCTCTGAACATTCTGAAAAAGATTTAAGGAAAGATCGTACAGGCAGTATATTATTAGATGTAATTATAAGGATAAGAAGAACTTACTTTTATCGAAAGTATGGTCTTTATGTAATTGTGTTAATAATAGGATTGTTGATTTACTCAATGATTAAAGATGTTGACGATAGTTTACTCAATTTAGGTATTTCACCCCAGATGGGATTGAAAGGGTATATTTTTATGTGTTTTCTGCTTTATTTGAGTTTAGAACTTTTTTCTAGACTTGATACTTTTGATAATTTTTTTAGAGGTATTTTTCGTATGCCATTTTTAGGTGCTTGGGTATCTCGTAATGACGACCTCTTTTGTATTCTTTTTTTAAATGGTATTTTTCTTATGCCATTTTTAGGTGCTTTGGTATGGATTTTTATTTACAACAACTATTGTGTTGATAGATACAACGAAATAATGAAAGAGAAAAATGTAGTTAGTGGTATTGTTTATGGCAAGCATTCTTATATTGAAGATGGAAATTTTCATTATTCAGTGAAAATTGGATATAAACATAATAAAGTTTATAAGTTTACTGTCTTTACAACGGCAGATAACTATCAAAATATAGACATCCGTGATTCAATACTAATATTCGCTTCAAGAGAATATCCACAAGTAATGGAAGTGGCAAGATGGCATCCAACCAAAGAACAAAAGGAACGGTATAAAATTCCTCGTAAGTTTAAGTCGCTTTTTTTTTCGAGAATAGAGGAGGAAGTTCCTGATTCTCTGCAAAGAGAAGGGAAATATATAAGTATATTTGATGGCGTTTTGTATGAGTTTGATAGACCTTATGATATACTGGATCAAATGGTTGAGCAATCGCGTCGCTCGCGGAAATTGCAGTCAGAAGAGCATGAACATGATGAGGGAGTAGAGTCTGCGGATATTGCTGATATTAGTAATGAGGTGGAAGATGAGTCTATAGAGTTGGAAGAATTTGAATATGAGTTTCAACCAGAAAAAAAGAAACAAGTTGAAGAAAACCGTGTTATTGACGTTAGATTAAATGTTATTGAGAAGCATGAGTAGGCACGTCCCTGCAAACGTGCCGTCCT
>CALGHE010000067.1 GCA_937915765.1 uncultured Bacteroidales bacterium
CATCGACGGCGAGATGCAGTTCGACGCCGCCGTCTCCCCGAAGGGCGCCGCGACCAAGTTCCCGGGCTCCGAGGTCGCCGGACACGCAAATCAGGTCTGTGTTTTTAGCCCCGCTTCTCTGTGAAATTTTGCCTTTTTCACCCTCGCCAATACAAGTGATGCTGATGGTCAGGCCTGTAGCCGACGCCGAGGTGTCGCCGCCGACAAGATCAACTCCGTATTTGTCGCAAGCAAGTTTAATGCCGGCGTAAAGTTCCTCAATATCTTCTACCGAAAATCTTTTAGACACGCCAAGCGACACTGTGATCTGTTTCGGGAAGCCGTTCATTGCGTATATGTCAGAGAAATTCACTACTGCAGATTTATATCCGAGGTGCATCAGAGGCACATAGACAAGGTCGAAATGTATCCCTTCGAGCAGCAAGTCGGTTGTCACCAGCACCTGTTTCTCTTTATAATCCATAATTGCGGCATCGTCTCCAACACCTAAGACAGTTGAACTGTTCTTCTTCTCAAAATCTTTAGTAAGATGTTTAATAAGGCCAAATTCGCCAAGAGAAGATATTTCTGTTCTGTTCATAATATTTGTTTTTGCAAGTTAAAAACGTTCAGCGCCTGAATTATTGCCAGTCGCCGTTTTCCTTGATAAGTTGAATAAGTCTGTCCACAGCCTCCTCTTCCGGAATGACTTTCTCTATGCAAGTCTGTCCTTTGTACAAGTTTATTTTGCCTCTTGCAGAGCCTACGTATCCATAGTCTGCGTCGGCCATTTCGCCGGGACCGTTCACAATACATCCCATGATTCCGATCTTCAAACCTTTGAGGTGCGAAGTCTTCTCCTTTACGCGGGCAATGGTACGCTGAAGGTCAAACAGAGTCCTGCCGCAGCTTGGACATGAGATATACTCGGTTTTGCTCACACGCACACGAGAAGCCTGCAGAATACCGAATGAAAGGGAGACAAGGCTCTCTCCGCTCACATTAGGAGCGTCAATCCAGATTCCATCCGCAAGACCGTCTATGAAAAACACTCCAAGGTCGGCAGCCGACTTTATCTGCAAATTTTCCAGCCCGTCAGCATAACTTCTTTTCAGAATTACCGGGTTCTGTATGTTTTTAGACAAAAGAGCATGGATAAACGCACGCTGTTCACCGACACCGTTTTTATGGTCTGTTGTCAGCACAAAAACCGTCTTTTCGTCGATGAAATCGTATATTTTATCGTTCAAATCATTATAAGACAGCTCTAAAAATTTCAAGTCAGCATCACAAAACTTCAGACTTTCGACCTCATTTATTCTGAAAAGCGGGAAAGATTCGTCGTTCTTGCTCCAAACCGAAAAATCCGCAATAGAGCCGTTTTCGTTAGAATAGACAAAATCGGCAGAAAGGTCTCCATTTTTAGCAGAAGAGTTAGAAATCACCACCGGCACATTACCACCACCAATGTTTCTAACCACACTGGTTTTTCTTTTGCAATAGAAGAACGGAGAGACCTGTTTGCTGTCTGTTGCCGCAATAGGTTCGTGCCCATCTCTTTCTGCAACATAGTCAACCAAACTTTTCGCTACAGGGATTTCACGTTCCGGGTCTTCGCTGAGAGAGACACGGATTGTGTCGCCGATGCCGTCGGCAAGCAGAGCACCGATTCCCACAGCCGACTTCACGCGTCCGTCTTCGCCGTCACCTGCCTCCGTAACGCCAAGATGCAGAGGGTAGTTCATATTCTCTTTCTGCATAGCAGAGGTCAGCAGTCTTACGGTCTGCACCATCACCACAGTATTAGAGGCTTTGATGGATATCACTATATCATTGAAATTGACCTCTTTGCAGACTCTTAAAAATTCAAGGCAAGACTCGACCATGCCCTTAGGAGTGTCTCCGTACCTGCTCAGGATACGGTCAGACAGAGAACCATGGTTTACCCCTATACGTACGGCCGTCCCGTTTTCACGGCATATTTGCAGAAAAGGAATCAGTTTGTCTTTAATCTTCTGAATCTCAAGAGCGTACTCCTCGTCAGTATATTCAAAACGTTTCTGAGTATGAACACTGTCCACAAAGTTGCCCGGGTTTATGCGCACCTTCTCCACGTACAATGCCGCCGTTTCGGCAGCGCGCGGATTGAAGTGTATATCAGCCACCAGCGGCACATCACACCCCCTTTTCCTTAACTCAGAATGAATAAATTGAAGATTAGCAGCCTCTTTCACGCCTTGAGCTGTGAAGCGCACAAGTTCGCCGCCGGCCTCGGCAATTCTGATACATTGCGCAACGCTGTTTTCAGTGTCATTAGTGTCTGTGTTTGCCATAGACTGGACACGTATGGGATTCTCTCCGCCCATATTCAGGCCGCCAATCTTAACCACGCAAGATTTTCGTCTTGAGTAATTGAAAAGCGACCAGCCCGGAGTATTGTTTTTATTGTTGTCCATTACACTTATTTGTCATTCTCAACTCGCATTACGGAGTTGATGCCGTTAATTTTCATGATGTTCATACAAAGATTTGTCACGTCGTCCACGTCATGCACGTAAACAGTGATTCGCCCTTCGAATATGCCGTCGAAAGTCTCGATGCTCACTTTGCTCACGTTCACCGCGTACTCGTCTGATATTACCTGGATAATCTTGCCCAAGATTCCAATTTCGTCAATACCTTTGATTTCTATAGTGGCAGGGAAAGAGAGCACTTTGTGCGTTTCCCATACAGCCGAGCAAATTCTTTCGCCAAAATTAGACTTCAGTTTCATGGCAACAGGGCATTGGCGTTTGTGGACAACATACTTGCCGTCATTATCCATAAAGCCAAGTACGTCGTCGCCCGGTATTGGACTGCAGCAGTCTGCAATGCGGTATGTCACATCTTCAGTCAGCTTCAGAGGCTTCTTCTGGTCAACCTTTCCGGGTTCCTGCTTTTCCGAGACCGAAGTCTCTTGCTGATTGTCGTTAGACTTGCCAAACTGAAGCTTCCAGTACTTCATCCATTTGTTCTGGCTTTTCTCTTTGAAGACCGTCTTTATCAGTTCGTCAAGATTCAACGAGCCTTTGCCTATTTTGTAAAAAAGTTCCTCCTTTTTTGTCACGCCGAAATGCTCCATAATCTTCTCCAGATTCTCAGGAGTTGCGGTCTGATTGATACCGTTCAGGAAATGCTCCAGTTCATGCTCCCCTTTTTTTATGAAAGCTTTATATTCCTTTTTGAATATAGACCTGATTTTTGCCCTTGCGCGGGCTGTCTTCACAAGATTAATCCAGTCTGCGTTCGGCTTCTGCTTCTTGGAGGTGATGATTTCAACCTGGTCGCCACTATTAAGCTGATGACTAAGCGGCTCAAGTTTATGGTTCACCTTAGCTCCAATACATTGCAAGCCAAGGTCGGTGTGCAAAGAGAAGGCGAAGTCGAGAACCGTAGCACCCTGCGGAAGAGTGTGAATGTCACCTTTGGGTGTAAACACAAATATTTCGGAAGCGAACAGATTAAGTTTGAATGTATCGAGAAAGTCGATAGCGTTCGGCTCCGGATTCTCCAAAAGCTCCTTGATAGTCTGAAGCCACTTTTCCAGTTCCGAGTCGTCCTTCTCTCCAGTCTTGTATTTCCAGTGTGCGGCAAAGCCCTTTTCGGCGATGTCGTCCATCCTCCGGCTTCTGATCTGAACCTCGATCCATTGCCCCAAAGGCCCCATAACTGTCAGGTGCAGAGCTTCGTAGCCATTAGCCTTCGGAGTGCTTATCCAGTCGCGGGTGCGTTCCGGATGCGGCTTATATATATCTGTGATGGCCGAGTAAATGGACCAGCAAATTTTCTTCTCCTCGCTGTCGTTTTCGGTGTCAAAAATTATACGCAAAGCCAGCAAGTCAAACACCTCCTCGAACGGAATGTTTTTCGCCTGCATCTTTCTCCAGATGGAGTATATTGATTTTATTCGGTCGTGAACCTCATACTTTATGCCAAGTTTGTCAAGGCTTTCGAGTATCGGTTTTGAGAACATGGAGAACAGTTCGTTTCGCTCTTGTTTGCTCTTTTCGAGTTTGTCCTCAATCTGTTTGTAGCTGTCCGGATGCTCATATTTGAAGCTAAGGTCCTCCAGCTCTGTTTTTATCGCATACAGTCCAAGACGATTGGCCAGCGGCGCGTAAATGTACTGAGTCTCTCCCGCAATTTTCAGCTGTTTGCCGGCAGGCATGGAACCTAACGTCCGCATGTTGTGAAGACGGTCCGCCATCTTTATCAGCACCACGCGGATGTCTTCAGACATTGTGAGCAGAAGTTTTCGGAAGTTCTCCGCCTGAGCAGACGCCTTTGCTTTTTCTCCAAACACACCGCCCGAAATCTTCGTCAGCCCATCAACAATCTGAGCGATTTTGGGACTGAAAAGATTCTCTATGTCCTCAACTGTGTAGTCGGTGTCTTCCACAACGTCGTGCAGAAGCGAGGCGCATATAGAAGTGGAGCCAAGCCCGATTTCCTGAGCCACAATCCGCGCCACCGCAATAGGGTGCAGAATATATGGCTCGCCGGAGCGTCGTCGGACTCCCTGATGCGCGCGTTTTGCAAAGCGGAAGGCTTTCTCTATAATCTCGACCTTCCTTCGGTGATTAGAATGGAGATACACGTCAAGCAGAGCCTGATACTCCCTTTCTATCATTTCGTTTTCCTCGTCTGTATGTTTGTTCTGACTTTCCATCACTGTTCGTTTATCGCGGCAGTGATTTCCTTGTCACGAATGCCGCTTGTTTTTTTAGGTCAACAAATATAATAATTAGAAATCAGAAGAGGTTTAAATTTTGTTCAAATTTTTACTTGAGCCACTTTTTTTTGAGAGTATGTGTGTCTGACGACTGAAAAAGTGACGGAGAGAATCTGCAATCATGGATTTTTTGTTACCTTTGTAGGCTTTTAAATATGATAGATCAGGCGACCATACAGAGAGTGTTTGACGCGGCAGATATTCCCTAACTTGAATTCTGCAAACATCGCTTACAAGATGATGCTTGAAATC
>CALGHE010000068.1 GCA_937915765.1 uncultured Bacteroidales bacterium
CGATGGCGTTAGCACCATGATTGCTACCAACCTCGCTGAGTATGCAGAGTTTTTGAATGAAGTAGAACAATGCCAAGCTACTGAAGCAGAAGTTGAAGTAGTAGAAGCAGTAGAAGTAACGGAGGAATAAGATTATGGCATTTTTATCACAAAAAACGAAAGAGGTGCTATTTGGTCCTCTGAACATCAACAACCCTGTGGTTGTTCAAGTGTTGGGTATTTGCTCTGCACTCGCTGTTACCGTTCAGCTTAAGCCAGCATTGGTAATGGGTATTGCCGTTACTATCATCGTGGCTATGGCTAACGTGATTATCTCATTGATTCGTAACACCATCCCAATGCGTATTCGTATCATCATCCAATTGGTGGTAGTTGCAGCGTTGGTAACCCTCGTGAGCGAGGTGCTCAAAGCTTTCGCTTATGATGTGGCTATGCAATTGAGCGTGTATATCGGATTGATTATTACCAACTGTATTCTCATGGGCCGTTTGGAGGCTTTCGCGCTTGGCAACAAGCCGCTTCCGTCTTTCCTTGACGGTATCGGAAACGGACTTGGGTACGGAATCATCCTTGTTATCATCGGAGCCGTGAGAGAGCTGTTGGGCTCTGGCACTTTGCTTGGCTTCAGAGTGATACCGGAGGTTGCTTACGAATATGGTTACATGAACAACGGCCTTATGATTTTGCCTCCTATGGCGCTTATCGTGGTGGCTTGCATTATCTGGGTTCATCGTAGCAGAAATAAAGATCTTCAGGAAAAATAATAGAAACAGCTAAAAAGTAAACAAGATGGAAGAAAATATTTTAAGTTTATTTGTAAAGTCGATATTTGTCGATAATATGATTTTTACATATTTTCTTGGTATGTGTTCATATTTGGCTGTATCAAAAAATGTAAAAACATCGTTGGGTTTGGGCGTTGCGGTTTGTTTTGTGCTTGTCGTGACTTTGCCTATCAATTATTTGCTGGAAACGTATGTGCTGAAGGCTGGAGCTTTGGCTTGGCTTGGCGAGGAGTATAAGGACATAGACTTGAGTTTCCTTAGTCTGATTATCTTTATAGCCGTTATTGCCTCTATTGTTCAGTTGGTGGAGATGATTATAGAAAAGTTCAGCCCTGCGCTGTACTCTTCTCTTGGTATATTCCTGCCGCTTATCGCCGTGAACTGCGCCATACTTGGCGGCTCTTTGTTTATGCAGCAAAGAGAGTTCCCTAATGTAGGGCATGCTGCTGTTTACGCGTTAGGTTCTGGTATTGGCTGGTTGCTGGCGATTGTAGGGCTTGCTGCGATTCGTGAAAAACTGGCTTACTCTAATGTGCCGGCTCCTCTTCGCGGACTTGGTATCACGTTCATCACCGTAGGGCTTATGGCTATTGCGTTCATGTGTTTTATGGGTGTTAAGTTTTAAATTCATAAAAAGTGTAAGTTATGATTTTATTAGAAATAAATGTTTTGGCCGTTGCAGTGAGCGTAATCGTCTTTTTGCTGGTTACGATGCTGCTGGTTTCTCTTCTGCTTTTCGCAAAGGCGAAGCTTATTCCGGAGGGAACTGTGAAAATTAACATTAACGGCGACAATGAGTTGGATGTGAATATGGGCGGAACTTTGCTTTCCACTTTGAGCGATAACAAGATTCTTTTGCCTTCTGCGTGCGGAGGTGGCGGAAGCTGCGGTCAGTGCCGTTGTCAGGTTATTGAGGGCGGTGGAACTATCTTGCCTACTGAAGTGGGGCATTTCAGCCGTAAGCAAATTCAGGAAAACTGGCGCCTCGGCTGCCAGGTGAAGGTGAAGAACGATATGAGCATCAAGATTCCAGAGTCTGTGATGGGTGTGAAAGAGTGGGAGTGTACCGTTATCTCTAACAAGAACGTTGCAACTTTTATAAAGGAGTTTATCGTGGAGCTTCCTAAGGGCGAGCACATGAATTTTATTCCGGGCTCTTACGCTCAGATTAAGATTCCTGCATTCGAAATCGATTATGACAAGGATTTTGACAAGGCACTTATCGGCGAGGGATACGTGAAGGCTTGGGAACAGTATAAGATGTTCGACCTGAAGTGCAAGAATACTGAACCTACTGTGCGCGCTTATTCGATGGCTAACTATCCTGACGAGGGTGACCGGTTTATGCTTACTGTGCGTATCGCAACTCCTCCTATGAAAGCGGACAAGTCTGGCTTCATGGAGGTGAATCCGGGTATTGCGTCTTCTTATATCTTCTCTTTGAAGCCGGGTGACAAGGTGACTATGAGCGGTCCTTATGGTGATTTCCACCCTATATTCGACTCTAAGAAGGATATGATTTGGGTCGGCGGTGGCGCAGGTATGGCTCCGCTTCGTGCTCAGATTATGCACATGACCAAGACTTTGAAGACGACAGACCGCAAGATGGATTATTTCTACGGCGCGCGCGCTTTGAACGAGGTCTTCTATCTTGAAGATTTCTTGGCGATTGAAAAGGAATTCCCTAACTTCAATTTCCACTTGGCTCTTGACCGTCCGGACCCTGCGGCTGATGCTGCCGGCGTGAAATATACGGCTGGTTTTGTTCATAACGTTATGTATGAGACTTATTTGAAAAATCACGATGCTCCTGAAGATATTGAATACTACATGTGCGGCCCTGGCCCTATGGCTAAGGCGGTTGTCGGTATGCTTCATGATTTGGGTGTAGAGGATGAGTCTATCATGTTTGACAACTTCGGCGGATAATTTATAAATATACCATAATGCAAGAAAAAGGCGTGCTGAAAAGCGCGCCTTTTTTGTCAGACTGTTTTGTGTTGCGCTTTTTTTTGTTTTTATTATTCAATGTCGCGTAAATTT
The DNA here is from genome assembly GCA_937915765.1 of uncultured Bacteroidales bacterium. GTDB lineage: Bacteria > Bacteroidota > Bacteroidia > Bacteroidales > Paludibacteraceae > RGIG9379. The sequence goes on from CALGHE010000068.1 coordinate 2,829, forward strand.
TGGCAGAAGCCTCTTTTTTTCACTAAATTTAACTTATCTTTGCATGTGCAGCAGGTGGGTTTGTCGCTGGCAGAAATGTCAGAGGAAAGTCCGGGCAACACAGAGCGCCATGCTTCCTAACGGGAAGTCGTTCGTGAGGGCGAATTATCGTAACAGAAAATAACCGCCGGCTTAGGCCGGTAAGGGTGAAAAGGCGGTGTAAGAGACCACCGTTCCGTTGGCGACAGCGGAAGCCGTACGAATCATGGGTTGCAAGATCAAGTATATCGACGCACGTAGGGTTGCTCGCCCGATGTCGAGGGGTAGATTGCTAAAGACTGTTGGCAACGGCAGCCTTAGATAAATGACAAACGCTGGTTTTCCAGTACAGAACCCGGCTTATACACCTGCTGCTTTTTTGTTTTGTGCAACTTAAAAAAGTACTCTTTGCAGCTTTATGACTGATGGACGCTGTATTAATGAATGTTTCGTATGAAAAAAATAATAGGTTACATTTTTGAGTTTATCCGATTCGTGACTATCGATATTTGGAGAATTACCGAACATGACGAGACTGGGCGGAGAGGTATTGTGTATTATATACTGAAAACCGTTGTGCTGACTGTGCAGCGTTTTTTCAAAGGACGTCTGGCGGTCAAGGCATCGGCTCTGACATACTATTCTGTGTTTGCGATGATTCCGCTGCTCGCCTTTATTTTCGGCATCGCAAGAGGGTTCGGCATGGACAGCCATATAGCGGATTTCCTTATCAAGGAGATTGGCACGCAGGGCGACAGCCTAAAGGTGGTGTTTGGTATGATTGAGTCATATCTTGAACATACTAAGGGAGGGGCGTTTATTGGTATCGGTATCGTCTTCCTGCTTTGGTCTGTGATGAAGGTCTTCACGCAGATTGAAAATTCATTTAACGAGATATGGCAGGTGAAGAAGCCGCGTTCTGTGGTCAGAAAGTTTACGGATTACTTCTCTTTGCTTTTCCTTGTGCCGTTCCTTATCGCAATATCGTCGGCTATCTCTTTCTATTTTAAATATCTTGGCGCGGCATTTAACGATAATTTTATAATTAGCCCCACGGTAAGCACTATGCTGTCTTTTCAGCCTTACCTGATAACGTGGCTGATTTTCACAATGTTATACCTGATTATTCCGAATACGAAGGTTAAGTTTAAGAACGCGTTCTGCGCCGGAGTGCTTGCGGGTACCGCTTTTCAGGTCTTTAAGCAGATTTATGTGTATGGACAGACTTGGGCAACTAATTACAACGCGGTTTACGGTAGTTTGGCTGCAATCCCGCTGCTCTTGCTCTTTATCCAGATAACTTGGATTATTGTGCTTTTTGGCGCGGAACTCTCTTTTGCGGGGCAGAGCGTCAGAAACTATGAGTTCGAGTCCGACGTGAAGCTTATCAGCCAGAGGTATTATGAGTTTGTGGCGGTGGCAATTGCTAAAATCGTAATCAAAAGGTTTGAGAAAGGGGAGCAGCCGCTGTCGCTTAACCAAATATCTTCGCAGTACAAGATGCCGATAAGCCTTGTCTCTGTTATCGTTGACGACCTCTGCAAGGTGGGCATCTTAAACGAAACGTTCGGAAGCACTTACGGCGACATCGCTTATCAGCCGGCTATCGATGTGAATGTTATTTCCGTGGCTTTTCTGCTCGAAAGGGTGAATCATTACGGCTCGGAAAATTTTAAAATAGAGGAGAGGGAGGAGTTTGCCCATATCTGGGAATATCTGAATCGTTCGCACGAACTTGAGCGGAAGGAAAACTCCGAAATCCTGATTAAAGATATGTGATTTGTATGAACAGATGTTTAATAGTTTTATTGTTTTTGATTATGGCAGCAATTGTTAATGGAGAGAATGTGTTTTTGTGCGAGTATAATACGCCGCATCAGACCATCCCGTTTGATAAAATAAAGTTGGAGCATTATCTTCCTGCAATGAGGCAGGGCATGAAGCTCGAAAACGAGGAGATCGAGGCTATTGTGAATAATCCGGAAGAGCCTACTTTCGAAAACACTATTGTTGCGTTTGAACGTAGCGGAAGCGTCTTGGCAAAGGCCCAGTACGCCTTTTATAATTTGCTGAGCGCGGAGACGTCGGACGAGATGCAGGACATCGCAAACGAAATTGCTCCTGAAGAGTCTGAACATTCTAATAATATTTATCTTAATGAAAAACTGTTCGAGCGTGTGCGCAAGGTTTACGAGAAGCGTGACTCTTTGAATCTTTCCGTTGAGCAGCAAACTTTGCTGGAGAAGGTTTTTGTGGCTTTTGAAAATAGAGGCGCCAATCTGAGCGAAGAGGGAAAGGCTTTGTACAGAGAACTTAGTTCGCGGCTGTCTTTGCTTGAACTGCAGTTCGGACAGAACGCTCTGAAAGCTACTAACGCATATTTGCTTGTGCTGGAAAATAGGGAGGACCTTGCCGGCTTGCCCGACGATATTATAGAGGCGGCTGCCGAAAAGGCGAAGAGCAAAGGCAAGAGCGGATGGGCTTTTGACCTCACTTACCCAAGTTATGTGCCGTTCATGAAATACGCTGAGAACAGAGAGCTGCGAAGACAGTTGTATATGGCTTACAACACTAAAGCGTTCGGAGGTGAGTTTGACAACACTGAGCTTTGCCGTCAGATAGCAAACCACAATCCCCATCAGCTTATAATCGTTGATATTTATGAGAATAATGCGTATGAGATACAGCAGGA
>CALGHE010000069.1 GCA_937915765.1 uncultured Bacteroidales bacterium
TAAGAGACTTATCCACATAAATCTCTGTATTCAAGCCCATTTGGAACGCATCCGCATTCGGATTCAGATATAAGCCCATAATTTCTGCTTTTTTAGTTTTTACAAAGATATACAAATTCAGCGTGTCTGGCAAGTTGATTGACGGACAGAATGCGCGCAAAACATGATGCGCGCACCGCTCATTTACAGCTCATACACGCGCAATTCGCCACCGCCAAACACATACACCTTACCGTCCGACACTATGGGAGCACCTATCTGGTAGCCCTTTTTCAAATCCAGAAACACAGACTCCACAAGCTCTTTCTTGCCGCAGTCTATGATGCCGAACTCGCAGCCTGGGCGGTTGCTGCCGTAGTATAGGCGGTTGTTGTGCATGGTGACGTTCCACGGACAAACGCTGATGCCCTCGTCGCGCTTGACAGCCCATTTGTCAAACTTGCCTGTGAAAGGATCCAGACGGCACAATACAAGCTCATCATAAATACTCAGGCAACCATAAAGCATCTTGTCATCGCCCTCAAACAAATGATTTGGGCACTCATCGTCTCGAAGCTCCCAAAGTTTCTCTCCTGTGCGTATCTTAAAGCCCTGAGCCTTGCATATGCCTTCTGTTATTATTTCACTTATTATCACAACAACATCGTCCACAACGGGGAGGCATCTCGACAAATCCATCGCTTTGCTTTCAAAAATCTCTTCATTCGCGGAAAGAAACAGGCCGCCGACTTCCACAATCTCTTTCTCCTCGTAAACCCACAGACGCTCGCCGGTCTTGGTGTAGAAGAAAAGTTTTCTGTCACCTGACTGAGGAAGCATCAAGATTGAATGGTTTGAATTGTATGTCGCTATTTTTAAAGATTTTTCTGACTCCACCTCTAAAAGGTATTCTTTGCCATGCTCCATAAGAGAAATTTTCGCCACGCCATCCTTATCTTCTTCCGAATAGTAAACATCCGGCGCAAAGTAAATGTTGGCTCCTCCGTACACGACCTTCTCGTCTTCGAAAGATTCGCCGTTATACAGTTGACACTCATCTTTCCCCAACACGCCCTTTGTCAAACAATCATTCTCTACATAATAATCATCTTTAGGATTCACGTCAAAAACTTTGTCGCCTATATGTATTTTGTCTTTATAGATTAGAACTTCCTCTCCTCTACAAAGATAAAAATTCATTAACCCTTTTACTTTCTTTATCAGTTTCATTTTTTACTTAACTTGAAATATATTATCAAAATTATTTATTATCGCAGTTTTCAACTCGTCTTCAGTCCTCGCCCCAAACTTTTTCAACGCCTCCTTCGGCATATCCATCTTTTCTATCGCCTTCTTCATCTTCCCTTTGAAGTCATACCCTTCCGGGAACTTCTTACCGTCAAAAACCCACTTGAGCTGGTTGAGTTTTTTGACGTCACCGTTCAGCAGGTCTTTCACGAACTGGTCGTTGAAAGGTGGTGGCGGAACTTCTCTTACAGACTTGAACTCGAAGTAGGTGCAGTCTTCCGTCTTTCCTTTAGGGCAAACTTTCAAGTCTGCAACACGTTTTGGCGCCGCACCTTTATACTTCAAGCCTTGAGGGAATTTCACGCTGAACTCAAAACTCAAATTGCCATCGATTTTCCCCAACTTGTTCAAATGCCTCAAAGTCCACTCCATGCCCTCTGCCAACGCTTTTTTTATATCGCTAACTTTTCCTTTGACAAGCATGACATTCATAATCTTATTCCATTCACTCTCCGGAAGCAAACCTTTATACTTTTCGCAGAAAGTAGACATTGTCTCCACTACCTTCTGGTAGCTTTTAAAGCCTGGATTCAAGGAAGTAAAATCAACACCGTAGGCCTGCAACTTCTTACTATTCTCCAACATCTTCACATCCATATACTCTATCCCTGAATGTTTTTTCATCCATTTATTGTAAACATCAATCAAATCCGGGTCGTTCATAAGTTTTTTCAAATCACTGGCACTGGCATTTGCAAAGTGTTTTTTAAATTTATCTTCAAACCCTGCCACTACACTTTCAGCCGAGCCCTTTATTTTTTCTAATTTTTTCCTGCACGCTTTTGCACAATCGTCAAGTCCAAGCACACTCACACCCTTTTCAGTCACAGTCAGAGGAGCATTTTTTCTAGTTCCGTTTGGCAATTCAATATCCACCGGCTCGCTTATATACAAAACGTCAGCATCGTTTACACTAATATCAGATTCTAATTTAACCTTATCCTTGGTAAACTTAGCGTTTCCGACTGTTACAGAACCATCTCTGTTAACTTTTCCCTCCAATTTGGACTTGCTTTCTTTGATTTTTGCGACAGTCTCGTTGCAAGCCTTTCTTATTTTATGGTTGAACTTTTTTGTGGCTTTTAAGAATTCCACCGTTTTGCCTTTGACGCCTTTGATGCCTTTCAGCCCCTTCGCCGGTGCAATTTTAAGACTATTGGCAGTTGCCTTCACAGAAGCCATCAAAACCTTTCCTGCACTTGCTCCTTTCGCTATAGCCGCAACTTCTCCTGCACCAATAAAGAAAGAGCCTACATACACCAAGTCATACCCCGCAGCATACGAAGCTTGGAACTCATTAAAAGCGTCATCCTTCACTCCATGGAACGTCCAAAACTCATTCCAAAGCTTACTTGCCCCGTCCTTTGCTTTATTTTTTACATTTTCTACCGTCAAGTCTTCTAACAACGGAGAGTAATCTACGTTCTTTATCTTTGCTAGTGTTCCAGGAATCTTTTTAACTAAACTAATAACTTTCTCTCCATCAACCTCCTTTAGTTTAGCCTCTGCTTTAGCCCCTGTTTCTTCTATTAATACCACTGTCTTCACTATATCATCTACAAGATCTAATGCTGAATTTATCATTCCGCAAATAAAAGCAACTTTTAAAGCCACATTTTTTCCTGACAAACCAACTAAATCTTTAGCTGTTTCATTTTCGCCACATGCAAGTTTCTCAAATAAAGGGTTAACCCAATTTTCCAGCCCCTTGAAATAATAATTCTCATGCTTTGCATTCCAAAAACTCTCAGGTATATGTAAGCCATTACCATCAAATAAACATATCATCGCATCAAGAATCAAATATTCTCTATGCGTCCAAAGTTCAATAAAACTTCTTTGTTCTAATCTTCCTAATAGACATTTTCCTTTGCTTTTTACAAATTCCTTTAATGCACTAAAATCCCCCATCATCGCATCCTCCGCATCATCAAAGAACGGCAAGACAGGCCCATGCGTGTCCATGTGGTTCCATTGCCAGACTTTGAGGTTGGCACCGTCGGAGTAGTCCATAAGGTTGTTTGTGGAGCCTACCGGGCTGCCGTCTATGTAGTCGAAGGCGTGCTCAAGGGTAAAGAGGCCGTGTCCAAGCTCGTGCGCCACAGTACGCTCGTCTATCGTCTCGTTTTCGCCACAGAAAAGGTAACCCACATGCTTGCCGCGCGGCATGAAGCCAGTCACTCCGTCTATGTTCGCCTTTGGCAGGACAAAGAGATAGACGCTGTCTTTTGAGAAGCCGCGCTCCTCGCGGTAAATGTACTTGAGGAAAGTCATGTCCTCTGTCTCTGTGCTTCTTCTGCTGATGTTCTTCACGTCGAAGGTGTCTGCAATGAAGGCGAATGCGGTGTCTCCGTAAAAGAGTTCGTCCTCTGTCACGGTAAACGTTTTGCCCAGCGGCTTGTATATCTCGTTAAGCTTCTTAGCGATAGCGTCCTCGTCTATGCTCACGTTGTGGCAAGGCACAAGCCGCACGTTGAAGTGTTCCCTTTTCAGGGCATAGACCTTAGCCACGCCCAGCACGAGCTGCTGGCTGCACGCGCCTTCTCCGGTGCTTACCACTGCCGAGAGTTCAAGATAGGCACCATTGTCGCCTGCCTTGTCTGCAAAGACTGGCACCTCGTAGGTTGCAACGGACGAGTTTCCGTCGATGCGTTTGGCGTTGAGCCTTATAGACTGGCTGCCTGTGCGCAGCACAAAATGCACATCATTCGGATTCACAGACGCGCCCTGCAGCAGTGTGGCTTTCACTTTCGTGGCTCCGCCCTCAGGCACACCTATCCACGGAACGGAATAGCCGTCCAAATTTTCGTAATAGTCGCTGAAGGTAAGGTTTCTGTCGAAAGGTCTCTTCTCCCTGTCGAAAGGAGGGTTCCACTCCATGCCTTCCAGATTGTCGAAAAGAACCTCGCCGTGCCGGCTGTCAACAAAGAGGTTGTTCGAGGCGCAGGAGGTGTCTTCAAGCGTACCGCACTCCACACGGTTCCCGTCCGCGTCCCACGCGTACATGGTGCCGCCAGCCAAGCCGGCTTTGTTTTCCGGAATATTGTCAGCCGAACTAAACTCGTCAAACTTGGCGGTCTGCCTCTGGGCAGGGCCGGAGCCGGCGCTACCCTTGTTAGCCAGTCTGTTCAGGTTTAGGTCGAGGCAGTTGTTCAGGTCTGTGTTTGCATAGACCATGCCTTGCAGCAGCTCCTTGCGGTCGTTTATCTTCACGTTGTCGAACTTGACCGTCAAGTTAAAGAAGCTCTTCAGGAATCCGTAGCCGCACAGCTGAATATCGTAGTTTCCCAGGCCGGAATCGCCGTTGCAAAGTACATGAAACAAAAATATA
>CALGHE010000070.1 GCA_937915765.1 uncultured Bacteroidales bacterium
TAGAACTCGCCTTAAACTATACGCTCACGGCTCTTTCATTTAAAAGTTCAGGTTTTTCGCCGTGCATTCTTTTTGCATAGAAGACCGTGCTAGTATTGCGTCCTAAGAAAATTTTAAAAGGAAGAACCGAGGCTGTGCGTATGCTTTGTTTTTCTCTTCATTATTTACAACAAATTTTGAGGAGAAGGATAGTTCAATAATCAGCATTGTCTTGAGTAAGATTTCTTTCCGGAGACATTGAGCCGGTTTTTATTTCATCTTTCAAGAAGGTGTAAACGTATAGAGAGCTTTGGAAATATAGGCCGGACTCGCGATTGCATAATTTTGTGTAAACTTCAGAATTATATAATGCGTCAAGTGCTTCCGGGATTGTCATGCCAAAATCTTTTGAAAGCATATCTGCCAAATCTGCCGATATTGCCTCTTTCATATATTGAAACTCTGTGTTTGTCATAATATTATTAGGTGTTTAATAGCTTCTTCTGTTCCGAAATAATATTGAAAAGTGATTCCTTTCAAATATTTCAGCCTATTCATAAATTCAGTTTTATTGATAGAACCGTCTTTAAGTTTTCTGATTTGAAGGCCAACCTTGTCGTCCGCAATAGGGCCGAAGACGATATCGTAGTTTTCAGTGTTCCGACCTTCTCTGTTGGCAAGGACAAAATTAGCCCACTCTTCGGAATATTCATTAAACACTTTCACACGCAGTTTTGTGCTGTGTATTACAGAATTATCAAATTCAAATTTTGATACAATGGGAGAGCCTCCTAGCATAAAAGATTTTAGGCGAGCCATGTCCATTGCTTGTTCTTCGCTTTCAGATAAATAAAATCCCTTTCCAAAGTCTTTGTAAGGCTTTGATTTTTCAAGATCTATTTTTTCTATTGCAATGTTAGAACCATGGTATAGAATCATAACTCACCTCCGTTTCTTTTGCAATACATGGCAACACCGTCTACAGCATCGTCAAAGCTGAGGGTGTGTATTGCATTGTAATTTTCCTCGATGAAAGTGATGCCTTTGTGTATGCGTATATACCGATAGGCTTGTTGCTCTGTTAGCCCAAATCGTTTGGCAAATTCATTAATCAATGCAATTATATACTCAAAAACGTCTCTAGTATTGTGCTTCATATTACATTGGTTTATATGCGTGGCACAAAGATAAGGTTATTTTCAGAACTATGAAATCTGTCAGATGGCATTTCTTTGCAAGAAACGTGCTGTTGCGTTGTCTGGTACTTACAAATATAGGAAAGGCCACCTTTGTAAAATTAATTCAGGCAAAAATATTGCGTTTGTCTATTTTGAAGAAATTGTGTTTAGGTGGGTTCTATAAATTCATTTCGAGGAATTTCTGAAGTTTTTGTTTTTTTGTGGCTAGTACAATAGGTCGAATATTAGAAAAGGAATTATAATGAAAAGTGTATTTGTACATGTTGTACGGGAAGATTGATGGTTACATAGAGGAGGTGCATTTTGTAATCAGTGTTTGTGCATCCTTCTGAGAGTGTCTGAGCGAAGGTTATTTTCGGCTTTCTCTCTAACAGATGTTTTGGATTGCCAGACAATAAATCCCTGCAGATGTAGTTGGAGAGCGAATTGTACAGTGTAAACACGAAATAGGCTGGCGAATGCAGCGTTGGGCGAGATGTTTTTATTCCACCCACATAAGTTCCGCCATTATGCCGTCGGAGATGAATATGCCGTCTTCGGTTAGGCGGAGGTTGCCGTTCTTGTCTTCTAATGTGCCGTTTTTGAGGAATGTGGCGGCGCTTTTTAGGCAGAAGTCGCGCATTTTTTCTCCGAACTTGGTCAGGAGGCTGTTTAGCGAGATGCCTTTTGCGGTGCGCAGCGATGTCATCACAAACTCGTTGTATCTGTCCGCTTCTGTCAAAACCTCTGTTTCGCACGGGAACTCGCCTCTGGAGAGCGTCTCTATGTAGCCTCTCGTATCTGCAAAGTTCCAGTGCCTTGTGTCGCCGTCGAAGGAGTGCGCCGCAGGTCCAAGTCCGAGATATTTCGTGCCGTTCCAGTAAGAGGAGTTGTGCTTCGCCTCCAGTCCCGGTTTGGCAAAATTAGAAATTTCGTAATGGTCGTATCCGGCGGCAAGAAGCGTCTGTCTCAACGTCCGGAACATCTCCACGCTCAGCTCCTCATTAACCGGAGCAATCTTGCCTTTCTGAGCTTGCAGATGCAGCACCGTTCCCTCTTCATAAGTAAGATGATAAGAAGATATATGCGGAACGTCAAGAGCCACAGCCTTTTGCAGATTTTCATTCCAGCCCTCTATTGTTTGCGAAGGCAATCCGTATATAAGGTCTATGCTGATGTTCTCAAATCCTGCATCCTGACACCTCTTCACTGCATCGATGGCGTCTTGCGCGGAGTGTTTTCTGTTTATAGCGGCAAGTTCCGCGTCCGAAAAGCTTTGAATGCCGATACTGAGCCTGTTTACAGGAGTGTCTTTCAAGCCCTTCAGGTAGCCGTCCGAAAGGTTTTCCGGGTTAGCCTCCAGCGTGACTTCCGTTGTGTCTAGGTCGAAGAGAGCCGTCGCGCGGTCTGTCAGCCTTGCAATTTCTCCGCAGGTCAGCAACGAAGGTGTTCCGCCGCCAAAATAGACCGTTTTCACCACCTCGCCTTGCAAGAAATCCTTCCGCAGAACGAGTTCACGCTCCACAGCGCACAGATAAGCGCCGCGTAACGAATCGATATTGACCCGTGAGTAGAAATCGCAATAGTAGCACTTGCTTTTGCAGAAAGGCACATGAAAATACAATCCGGCCATCACTCTGCAATGTTTTTTTCTGATAAGGAAGCCTCAATCTCTCTGTAAAAAGGAATGTCGTTACGTTTGAAACGCATCTGGCACTGAGCGTCGTCCACCGCTTTTCTCACAGCGCTCATGTAGCCATCTATAGAGCCGTCCTTCTCCAGCAGCTCCAAAGTCTCGTCCCTTTGCAGATAAAGCACAAGTTCGTCGTTCTCTATCTTCACGTAAAGATACGGAGCGTAATATCCTAAAAACTCCTCGTCTTCCAAATGCAGGATATAGTTGTCTAACGTGTAATTGCTTTGTCTGACATACGGCGGCACGTCGTCAGAGTCAACTCTGACTCTGAAAACAACACCATCAGCGAAGTATAGATTAGTGCGAGCCGACTTCTCTTTCAGTTTGTTGTCAAGCTCGTCTCTGTAAGAATTCAGAATCATTGAATAAAAAGAGTTTTCAGCATCTATTATCGCATTTGTGCTATGAATTCCCCATCCGCCTTGCAAAGAACTTTCGCTCACCGCAGCTTTTTCGATTCCTGGCACATCCTCGTCTCCGCAAGATGTCACAAAAAGGGCAGAAAGGGCAGTCATAATAAGAGTAAACCAAATTCTCATAACCGTAAAATTTAAATTCCGCGTAAAAATACAACTTAAAGTTAAAAAACGAAGCAAAAACCCAAATCAAATTCTGCAAATATAATTAAAGGCAAATTCTATAAATTACGATTTCAATTATTTTTGTCGTAAATTCCGTTTCGGATGTTTTTGAATTTATTTTACCTATCTTACTTATTTCCACTCAGTTACGATATCTGCATCGCTCATTCATCTGCGTGTTACTTTTCTCGTCATGGCAAAGTTGAGACAATTTTCACATTGCTCATTTGGCATAACGCAAAGGGTTGCAGATATAATCACCTAAGAGAAAAGTTTTTTAAAATCACCTCGACCTAATTTATAGAGCGTCTTACAAATGTTGTCCTGGGTTGCATTTTACGCAGTATAATTCAGTATCAGCCTGAAAAGCAGAAGGCGCAAACCGCATAAAATGCAGTTCACGCCAAATTCACAAATAATAAAAACGATCAAATCATTACTCTTCGCCACCGAACTCCATCAGATACGCTTTAATGAACGCATCAATGTCTCCGTCCATAACAGCCTGAACATTAGATGTTTGGTAGTCTGTTCTATGGTCTTTCACACGTCTGTCATCAAACACGTAACTTCTGATTTGCGAACCCCATTCAATCTTTTTCTTTCCAGCCTCAATTTTCGCGCTTGCAGCTCTTCGCTTTGCAAGTTCCTTTTCGTATAGCTGAGACTTCAAGAGACGCATAGCGTTATCTTTGTTGCCGAATTGCGAACGGCTCTCGGTGTTTTCGATCACGATTTCTTCAGTTTCGCCAGTGTCCTCGTCTTTGTACAAGTAGTGCAGACGCACCCCGGTTTCCACCTTGTTCACGTTCTGACCGCCAGCACCGCTTGAGCGGAAAGTGTCCCATGACAAGTTAGCCGGATTGACCTCCACTTCGATAGAGTCGTCCACCAACGGCACCACAAAGACGGAGGTGAAAGATGTCATACGTTTTCCCTGCGCGTTGAACGGAGATACGCGCACAAGTCTGTGCACGCCGTTTTCGCTCTTCAGGTATCCGTAGGCCATGTCGCCCTCAATCTGCAGCGTAACGGTCTTTATGCCCGCCTCGTCGCCCTCCTGAAAGTTTGTCAGCTCGCATTTGTACCCCTGACGTTCGGCCCATCGCTGATACATACGGTAAAGCATGCTTGCCCAGTCTTGCGCCTCTGTGCCTCCGGCTCCGGCCACAATCTTAAGAACAGCGCCCATCTTGTCTTCCTCTTTGCGGAGCATGTTCTTCATCTCGAGGTCTTCGGTGCAGGTGAGAGCCTTTTCGTAAACAGCGTCAACCTCGTCTTCTGTCATCGCCCCCTCTTTGCAGAAGTCAAAAGCGAGTTCCAGCTCGTTGCACACATCCTCCACCTCGTTGTAAAGTTCGACCCATTTTTTCAGGTCCTTCACCTTTTTCATCTGAGCCTCGGCGCGCTTCTGGTCCTCCCAAAATCCGGGGTCCTGAGTTCTTAGTTCTTCTTCTTCAATTTGTACTATCTTTGCATCGATGTCAAAGATACCTCCTCAACGCAGACTTGCGTTCCAACAAATTCTTCAGTTGGTCTATCGTTATCATATTATAAAATAAATTATTAATTACACTTTAGCAACTTCTTTAAACTACGAATACATCTCCTCTATCTCTTTTGCGTAGTGTTCATTTATCACTTTGCGCTTCAGTTTGAGCGTAGGAGTCAGCTCGCCGCTGTCGATGGTGAAAGGAGCTTTCAGCAGAGTAATCTTCTTCACCTGCTCATATCCGGCAAGGTCGGACTGTAGCGCCTTTATTCTGCCTTCGTAGAACTTTATGATTTTATCGTTGCTCAACAAATCCTTAAGCGAGTCGAACTTTATCTTTGCGTTCTGCGCATACTCTCTAAGCGAGTCATAAGCAGGGACAATCAAAGCCGACACAAACTTGCGCTGGTCGCCGATGGTGGCAACCTGGTCTATGTACTTGTCAACCACAAGTTTGTTCTCTATTTGTTGCGGAGCGATATATTTTCCGTTAGATGTTTTGAAAAGTTCCTTTATTCTTTCTGTTATATAAAGCCTGCCCTTCTCGTCAATGCGTCCGGCGTCGCCTGTTCTGAACCATCCGTCAATGAAAGCCTCTTTGTTAGCCTCCGGCTTATTATAATATCCGGACGTGATTGTTTTGCCTCTGAGCAATATTTCATCGTTTTCACCTATCTTCACTTCGACCTCCGGCATGATGTCGCCAACAGACTGGACCGTATAGTCTCTGTTATGAGGGTTGAAGCAAGATACCGTAGCCGTGGACTCCGTAAGTCCGTAGCCTGCAACAAGGTTTATGCCCACGCTGTGCAAGAAGATGTTCATCTCGTCAACAACCTGAGAGCCGGCGCAAGGGAATATGTTTCCGTTTTCTATGCCGATTGCCTTTTTCAAGATTTTGAACAATGTTGCAGACCAGAACTTATACTGTAGTTTAAGCATAGCCGGTGCTTCCAGATTATTAGCCTGATAGTCTATGTTGTAACGTTTTCCGACAGCGATAGCCCTATGCGCAAGTTTCTGCAGGAAAGGCGAGAAACTGTCTATCTTATCGTTCACGCCAGCGTAAACCTTCTCCCAGAACCGAGGGACGGCGCACATCGCGGTAGGCCTCACCTCTTTCAGCGTCTTCTGAATGTCGGCAGGGTTATGGTTCACATAGATTGTCATTCCCTTGTGCAGGCAATAGTAGGTCCATGCGCGTTCGAACACGTGGCTCAGAGGCAGAAAGCACAGAGACACGTCCTTGTCCGACACGTTCACAAGACGTTCGTCGTGAATCTTCATAGCCTGCACATAGTTATGATTATAAAGCATCACCCCTTTGGGCTCGCCTGTTGTTCCGGAGGTGTATATAAGGGTGGCGAGGTCGTCGCCATCCATACGTGCCTGACGGCCGGCAAGCTCTGTATCAGCAGACTCGGACTCTTCGCCATGAAGGAGGAAGTTTGCGTAAGATATAGACGAGTCCACACCCCTCAAATCGACAGACGGGTCTATCGCGATGATTCTTTTCAAAAACTTAGAAGTTTTCATAACCTCGACAGCCTTGTCGTACTGATACTGCTCTCCAACGAACAGCACACCGATTTCTGCGTCGTTCACAATATACTCTATCTGAGAGACAGACGAGGTTGCGTACATAGGCACAGCGGTAGCCTTGATGTTCTGAAGCGCAAGGTCAACAGTAATAATCTCATGCATGTTCTGTGAAAAGATGGCGACTTTATCCTTCTCCTTCACACCAATCTCGATAAGGGCCTTGGCCGCCAGTTTCACTTGCTCTGCAAGCTTGTTCCACGATATGTCGTCCCAGTTTCCTGAAACGTTGTTTTTGTATTTAAGGACAATGCGTTTTCCGTACTTTTTAGCGTTCAGAAACACCATTTGCCCCATATTGTTATATTCCATAAATATATATTTGCACCCCTTTATGTAAACTGAACGGCAGTTTTGCCGTTGTTGTTTTCGGGATTATTGTTTCCAGCTGAAATGTAAAAGTCTCTGTTCTCCTTCACTCTCTTGAACGCCACTTTTGACGCCACCTGCTGAGACTCTTTTTTTGTGTAGCCTACGCCTTCGCCGGCCTTGATGCCGTTCACTATGATTTGAGTTTGGAAGATTGGATTGTTGTCCTTGTCCAGACTCTCCTCAATGAGGTCAAAGACGAGGCTTGCCTTGTTCTTTTGGCTCCACTCTATGAGTCTTGATTTGAAATTGATTTCCTGACGAGCCAACTTATTGATGTTCAAATGTTTGGCTATAACAACGTCAGCAATAAACTCTTTGCATTTTTCATAGCCCCTGTCAAGGTAAACTGCGCCGACAAGCGCTTCGAGCGCATTGCCATATACGTTGATGTTGTGGGTGTTGCTTTTGTGAGACACAGAGACGTACTTGTCCAGCCCCATCTCCAGCGCAACTCTGTTCAAAGTTTCTCTCTGAACAATTTTCGCCCTCAAATTAGTGAGGAACCCCTCTTTTTCCTTTTTGTATTTATAGTACAAAATATCCGCAACAACGGCGGCAAGCATGGCGTCTCCCAGAAACTCCAGCCTTTCGTTGTTGAGTTTACGTCCGTGCTCGTCCTTTACAGCCGTTGACCTGTGTTTCAGGGCAAGTTCGTAGTAAAACAAGTCCTTAGGATAAAACCCTAATATGTCACGCAACAAAAGATAAGGCTCTTGACGACGGCGCGTCATGAAGAGCCTTACCTTTGATATCAGATTTTTAACCACTATCTTAGAATCCTTTTTTTTATATCTAAAATAATATTATACCAACGAATCGTAAAAAAGAACCGTCAAAAAAGCTCTTTATTTTGCAAATTTTTTGACAATGATAGAAGAATTGTGTCCGCCGAAGCCAAATGTGTTAGATAACGCCGCACGCACAACCCTCTGTTGAGGCTTGTTGAACGTAAAGTTCAGGTTAGCGTCCACATCCGGATCTTCGTCACCCTCTGCATGATTGATAGTAGGAGGGATAACATCGTTCTTCACAGCCAACACGCTTGCGATAGCCTCAATAGCGCCGGTAGCGCCAAGCAGGTGACCGGTCATAGACTTAGTTGAGCTGATGTTCAATTTGTACGCATGCTCGCCAAAGACTTCCTTGATTGCCTTAACCTCAGACGGGTCTCCTACCGGAGTAGAAGTTCCGTGCACGTTGATATAGTCAATTTCGTCAGCGTTCATTTCAGCGTCTTTCAGAGCGTTTCTCATAACCAGCGTAGCTCCCAGCCCTTCAGGGTGAGTCGCAGTCATGTGATAAGCGTCTGCCGAAGCTCCGCAGCCAACTACCTCTGCATATATCTTTGCGCCACGCTTCAAAGCGTGCTCAAGTTCTTCAAGCACCAGACTTCCGGAACCCTCGCCCATGACAAAGCCGTCGCGAGACTTGCTGAACGGACGCGAAGCGTGCTCAGGGTCGTCGTTACGAGTTGAAAGGGCGTGCATAGAATTGAAGCCGCCGACACCGCCAGCAGTGATAGCAGCCTCTGCGCCTCCAGCTACGATAGCGTCTGCCTTGCCCAAACGGATAAGGTCGAACGCCACGCTGATTGCGTGCGTGGAAGAAGCGCAAGCCGAAACGGTACCGAAGTTAGGACCGCGGAAACCGTACATCATAGAGATATGGCCTGCAGCTATGTCTCCAATCATCTTAGGGATGAAGAAAGGGTTGAATCTAGGAATGCGCTCTTCAGACGCATAGAAACCGCCGACTTCCTGTTCGAAAGTGGCGATACCACCTATTCCGGCAGCGAAAATGACACCTACACGATCCTTGTCCACTGCCTCCATATCAAAACCAGCGTCCTCCACGCTCTCTGTTGCCGCCGCAATGGCGAACTGAGCGTAACGGTCGTACTTGCGAACTTCTTTCTTCTCAAAATACTTCAAAGGGTCGAAGTTCTTGACCTCGCAGGCAAACTGGGTCTTAAATTTCGAAGCGTCGAAAAGAGTAATAGGCCCAGCCCCGCTTACTCCTTTCAGCAATGAGTCCCAATACTCGGAAACACTGTTGCCGATAGGCGTAACCGCGCCCAGACCTGTTACTACTACTCGTTTTAATTCCATACTTTACGAAAAGTAAAAAATTAAATTTATTCTGCTTTCGCCAATGACTCAATGTGAGCGATAGCGTCACCTACTGTTGAAATCTTTTCAGCTTCATCGTCTGGAATTGTTACATTGAATTCCTTTTCGAATTCCATAATTAATTCAACAGTGTCAAGAGAGTCTGCTCCCAAATCGTTTGTGAAACTTGCTTCTGGTGTTACTTCTGATTCTTCTACACCTAGCTTGTCAACAATGATAGCTTTTACTCTTGATGCAACTTCTGACATAATCTTAATTTTTTAGTTAATAAATAAAATACTATTTTTGCGATGCAAAGTAAGAAAATTAAATTGAGATAAAATAACTTTTGTCAATATATTTTTAAAAAAATTGCACACTTTTTTTGAAAATGAGCATTTTTTTATCTTTGCTTACTAACTTAATTTATTATATATCAATCAGATAATATTAAAAATGAAAAATGTAGCAATTTTGGCGTCGGGGTCCGGAAGTAACGCAGAAAACATTATAAAACACTTTTCTGACAGCAAAGATGTGCACATTCCGTTTGTTTTGTGCAACAAAAAAGATGCCTTCGTTCATGAAAGAGCGAGGAATTTGGGCGTAAAATCCATGACTTTTTCTAAAAATGAGTTAGAAAATGGAGAAATTTTGAATCTTTTGAAGCGTGAAAATATAGATTTTGTTGTTCTTGCCGGATTTCTTCTTAAGATTCCGGCAGAGTGGGTAGAGGCATTTCCGAACAGAATCGTGAATATCCACCCAGCGCTTTTGCCTAAGTTTGGGGGAAAAGGAATGTACGGCATGAGAGTGCACGAGGCGGTTGTGGCAAACAACGAGAAGGAAAGCGGCATCACAATTCACTACGTGAACGAGGTTTACGACTCTGGCGCGATAATCTTCCAGGCTAAATGCGATGTTTTGCCGACAGACTCTCCGGAGGACGTTGCGAATAAAGTGCATGCTCTTGAGTATGAGCATTTCCCTCGCGTGATTGAGGAGGTCTTGAACGAGTTATGATATAAATGATAGGGAGCGGTCAAAACTAATAAGGTTGCGATGCTCCCTCTTTCTCTTTATTGTTGAGTCAGCGTTATTGTTACCTGCGTGTCTGAATAGTCTGCCAGTTCTTTCAGCAGACTGTCTATCTTGCTGTTCCACTCTTCTTGCTTATCTTTTTCCAGAGAGTGGTTTGTTTCCGTGTCATACTGCAGCTGCACAGCCTTGTCTCTTTTGATGTGCTCTTTGTATAGCTGTTCTGTTTTTGCAATCGCCTTTTTGAAGTCAGATTCTTTGATTTCGGACAGTTCTTTGCGCAGCATTCGTGCGTGTGCCTCCGCCAGTTTAAGATGTGAAATTTCATGCTGCAGTAGATAGTCGCTCCTGTGTCCCTTCATCTTCTGCGAATTGTTTTTGTCCATGAAGGTTTTTACCTCGCAGGTAATCACATTCCCGTCGCCGTTGATGGAGAAGTCGAACATATAAGCCATGCGCGCATTGTCGGGCAGCTCGCCGCCTCTGAAATCGTTCCAAGACAAAGTCAGAGTGTCGCTCCAAAGCTCATGGCCGGACTTGTCCGGACTGGAGGCGCACGCGCTCAAAGTAAAGCTTAAAAATAATGAAGACAATATCGCCGCTATATTTTTATTTATTGATTGTGTATTCATAAGTCTATTGTTTTTTTGATTAATACGGATAGCAGGTCTTACGTGCTGTTGCAAAAATAGGGAAATCTGAACTTGAAACAAAATTTATCATAGTTATGTCACTGTTCAGCCACGTTTTTTTCATTTGAATTTTCTTGAGGCGTAATACTCAGAAAAGAACTTTGGCGCAGTCTGTAAGACTGGTTCTCGCCATGCCGTTTTTTGTCAGAGACTTTGATTCACGAAAGCATTTCATACGCCAGCCAGCAGTGGATTGCGAAGAAAATTGGGACGAGGATGCGAAATTTGTTTTTGCGCGTTTTGTGGCGTGTCAGATACATGCCTGCGAGCGCTCCCAAAGAGCCAAACAGCGCCGCCATGGTCAGGAGCCGTTTCTCTGGCACTCTCCGCTCGTCTTTCTTTGCTCTTTGCTTGTCCGACGCATACGTTGCAAAGACTGCAATGTTCCAGATTAATAAAATAAGACCTGCGATGACCATAACTCATTCGTGGGAAAAGTGAGCCGCTGCAAATGTCAAACATTTGCAGCGGTCTTTGTATTTTGTTATTTATTAGTCAGTTAGACTGTAAAATTCATAAATTCAAAATGAATTTGTAGAAAACGGACGTCTTATAAACATTTCTTCAATCTTGTCAAGAACTCTTTCGCATCGTCCATTGTCAGGCACAAAGGCGGAAGCAGACGGATAGTGTTAAGCCCGGCAACTCCAGTAAAGACCTTCTGTTCAAACAGCAACTTGGTTCTGATCTCCTTGATAGGATTTTCAAACTCAAGTCCAATCATAAGGCCTGTGCCGCGCACCTCTTTTATTCCGTCTATCTTTTTGAGTTCTGCGATAAGGAAATCGCCCACCTTCGCCGCATTTTCAACAAGCTTTTCCTCCGTCATGATGTCGAGCACCGCAATAGCGGCCGCGCAACCAAGATGATTGCCGCCAAACGTTGTTCCGAGCTGTCCATATACAGGAGTGAACTCAGGGCTGATAAGCACGCCCGACATAGGGAAGCCGTTCGCTATCCCTTTAGCCACAGTAATGATGTCAGCCTTGATGCCAAAATGCTGGTGAGCGAAGAACTTGCCGCTACGTCCGTAACCTGACTGAATTTCGTCAAGTATCAGCACAGTTTTTGTTTCTGTACACACTTCGCGCAAGTCTTTCATAAACTGAGCGCTCGGCATCTGAATGCCGCCAATGCCTTGAATTCCCTCTATTATGACCGAAGAGAAGTCGCCTTTTCTAAGTTCAGAGCGCACAGCCTCAATGTCGTTCAGTTCAACAAAGACCACCTCAAGACCCTCGTTCACAGGCGCGACATACTTAGGTATGTCAGTGACCTTGACCGCGGCAGAGGTTCTTCCATGGAACGACTTTTTGAAGGAGAGCACTTTTTTACGGCCGTTATGGAAAGACGCGAGCTTTAGAGCGTTTTCGTTAGCCTCCGCTCCTGAATTGACAAGAAACAGAGAGTAGTCGTCATAGCCGCAAGCCTTGCCAAGCTTCTCTGCCAAATCACGCTGAAGAGTGTTTATGACAGAATTAGAATAGAATCCAAGTTTAGCCACCTGCTCGCTGATAGCCTTCACATATTTCGGATGTGCGTGTCCGACAGAAATAACTGCATGTCCTCCGTAAAGGTCAAGATACTCGATCCCTTTGTCATCGTAAACATGACATCCGTTCCCTTTGACTATGTTAATGTCAAACAACGGATATACATCAAATAAATTCATTTTAAATCCAATTTAATATTAAAATCACGCCGGTTCGCCCTCTTCTTCGTCATCCTCATCAACCACATCACTTGTGCCATTTTTCAAATCCATTGCAGAAAAATAGATGTTGTACAAAGAGATAAACACAATGACGGCCGGCAAAATATAATTGCCCTTTATTTTGTTAATGAAAGGGACAACCCAGTCCAATACGCTATTTCCGTTATTTTCCTGATATGCTGACAGATATTCATAAAGAAAGTATGCTCCAATAATCAAAGCCACTCCCACAAAGATTCCAGTTAAAGGGCTTTCTCCATGAAAGCGCATGAAATCCCTCTTGTTTTTGAAATTACGCGTTCTCATAATCAATCCTCCTTTAAAATTTTAAGTTATTTTAACAAATATAAAATTATTTTTGTAAAAAAACACGACTTTGTGTAAAATTCTAAGAATATCCGCTTTTTTTATCAAAAATAAGAAATATAGAATACTTCGTTCCTACACTTGCAACGTTTGTTTTTTGAGGCAATTTCTATAAACTAGGTCTTGTGCTTTTCGTATTCAGAAACCCGCTTCGACCTAATTTATAGAAATTATCTTAAAAAGCGACAGACTTCAGATTCAGCCCGCACTTTTCGTCAAGCCCGAACATGATGTTCATGTTATGCACAGCCTGTCCGGAAGCACCCTTCAGCAGGTTGTCCACCATAGAGATGATAAACAATTTGTTTCCATGTTTTTCGAGATGCACAATTCCTTTGTTCGTATTCACGACCTGCTTCAGGTCCGGGTTTTTGTCCATAACGAAAGTGAAGGCTGCGTCTTTGTAAAAATCTTCGTAAAGCTTTTTTACCTCTTCAAGTTCGAGGTCGCACTCTGTGTAAGTTGAGACAAAGATTCCGCGGGAGAAGTTTCCGCGAACCGGAATGAAGTTTATGTCATGACTGAAGCCAGGCTGCAACTGACGCATAGACTGGCCAATTTCTTTAAGATGCTGATGCTGGAACGCCTTGTAAACAGATATGTTTCCGTTTCTCCAGCTGAAATGAGACGTTGCTCCCGGTTTCACGCCAGCGCCTGTAGAGCCTGTGATTGCGTTCACGTGCACCTCAGACTTCAGCAGTCCGTTAGCCGCAAGCGGCAGCAGCCCAAGCTGAATGGCTGTGGCGAAGCAGCCCGGGTTCGCTATCTTGTTCGCCTTTTTAATGCGTTCCATGTTAAGTTCTGGCAAGCCGTAAACAAATCCGTCGCTCTCGTCACGATAGTCCGTAGAGAGGTCTATGATCTTTACAGAAGCCGGCACATCATGAGACTCCATGAACTTGCGGCTGTCGCCGTGACCTGAACATATAAACAGAGCGTCAATCTTGTCAAGCGGAAGCTTTTCTGTGAAAACCATTTCAGTCTCTCCGAAAAGTCCTTCATGCACGTCATAAAGTTTGTTTCCAGCGTTGCTTGTGCTGTTCACAAACACAATCTCCACCTGCGGGTGGTTAAGCAAAATTCTCAAGGCCTCTCCGGCAGTGTAGCCGGCGCCCCCAACGATACCTACTTTTATCATTGCTATATTTCTTTATCAAAGAATAGAGACGCCACGCAAATGACGTCTCCAGTTTCATGAATTTAATGTTCAAAAAATGCGAACGCTCAGACGATTATTTTCCGTTGCGTTTCTGCACATTGTAATAAATCTTCATAGGGTTGCCCAGAATCTTAGTGAAGCCCTTCACGTCATCAGCGGTCCAAGCCTTGTTCACTTCGCCGTATTCGCCGAAGTCAGTCTTCATCAAGTCGAACGAGCTTTCCACGCCAACAAGAGTGTAGCTGTAAGGACGAAGTTTGATGATTACACGACCGGTCACGTTTTCCTGAGAGTTTTCAAGGAACTTTTCGATGTCGCGCATAACAGGTTCAAGATACTGAGCCTCGTGCAAGAACATACCGTACCAAGTTCCTAGCTGGTCTTTCCAGTACTGCTGCCACTTAGTCAAAGTGTGCTTTTCAAGCATTTTGTGAGCGTTGATGATAAGCAATGCTCCGGCAGCCTCGAAACCAACACGTCCTTTGATACCGATGATAGTGTCGCCGATGTGCATGTCGCGTCCGATTCCGAAAGCCGAGCCAAGCTCTTCCACCTTGTTTATGGCAGCGATCTTATCTGTGTATTCAACCCCGTTAACAGCAGTGATTTCGCCCTTGACAAAGTCGATAGTCATGATTTCCTCCTCAGTCTTCTTCACCTGCTTAGGATAAGCGTGTTCAGGAAGAGTCTGGTCAGACTTAAGAGTCTCCTTGCCGCCGATAGACGTGCCCCAAAGCCCGGCGTTTATAGAATATTCAAGCTTAGTGAAGTCAGCCACAAAGCCGTGTTCTTTCAAATAGTTGATTTCATATTCACGAGTAAGCACCATGTCGCGAGTAGGCGTAAGCACTTTGATGTCCTGAGCAAGCACGTCAAAAGTAAGGTCGAAACGTACCTGGTCGTTGCCGGCGCCGGTAGAGCCGTGAGCCACATAGTCCGCTCCGATTTGCTTTGCATACTCGATAGTGGCGATAGCCTGGAATATACGTTCCGAACTGACCGAGATAGGATAAGTTCCGTTACGCAACACATTTCCGAACACCATATAACGGATGCTCTTTTCGTAATACTCCTTAGTGACATCCAAAGTGGCGTGAGACTTAGCCCCTAGTTTGTAGGCTCTCTCCTCAATCGCCTTAAGTTCCTCTTCGCTGAACCCTCCGGTGTTAGCGATAGCCGTATGAACTTCGTAACCCTTTTCCTTAGCGAGATACATTGCGCAGAAAGATGTATCCAAACCGCCGCTGAACGCCAATAATACTTTTTCTTTCATCTTGAATATATGTTTTTTGTCGCCGCATAATATTGCAGCTTAATCTGTTTAAAAAAAAATTAAGAGAACAAATCCTTTAATTTAGCCCAGAAGCTTTTGCTTTCGTTCTTTTCAGTCTTTGCCTCCGAGTCGTGTTCCAACTTTGCCTTCTCTTCGTCCTTGCCATGCACAGCCGGGTCGTAAAGCATGGCGGTGCAGATGCAGTAACGGCGCTTTGTTCTGGTAAGCACGTCAAAGTTCACGCAGCCCTCGCACCCCTTCCAGAACGAGTCGTCGTCCGTAAGGTCGGCAAACGTCACCGGCACATATCCCAGTTCCGTGTTGATTTTCATCACGGCGGCGCCGGAGGTTAGCCCGAACAGCTTAGCGTCAGGGAATTTTTTTCTGGATAGTTCGAACGAGAACTTTTTGATTTTGCGCGCAAGCCCGCGTCCGCGGAACTGTTCCGGAACAATAAGACCGGAGTTAGCGACGTACTGCTTGTTACCCCACGATTCTATGTAGCAGAATCCGGCGAACTGGTCGCCTGCCAAAGCGATGATAGCCTTGCCCTCCAGCATCTTCTGCTTCACATATTCAGGCGAGCGCTTTGCGATCCCTGTTCCTCTTACCTTGGCCGCCTTCTCAATGGTGTCCAAAATAGTATCGACGTAGCCCAAATGCGACTCGTCGGCAACCATAATTTTAATCTCTTGGTCCATTATATCTTAATATATATACTTTTTTTATTGTTAAAGGCTTTGTTAAAAGCCCAGATTATCCCAAATAATTACAACACTTCTAACGAAGGAATAAAAGCAGAGAGCGAGTTCAGCACTTCGTCTCTCGAAATTGACTCTCCGATGACGCAAAAGACCGTGTCGTCGCCGGCTACCGTGCCTATGATGACGTCGTTTGCGTGCTGGTCTATCTCGAAAGCGATGCTGCTAGCGTACCCCGGACGAGTATGCAGCACTACTATGTTGCCAGAGAATATCACCGTGGCGTTGGCTCCGGGCGTAAAGAACGCCGACCTGCCGTCGGACACCTGCACCTCTGTGGGCAGATGGTAAACGTACTGACCCGAAACGTCTGGCGCTTTCGCCACCTTCATCTGCTTTAAATCACGCGACAGTGTCGCCTGAGTTACAGCAAAACCCCTTTCGAGCAGCAGGCCTAACAACTCCTCTTGGCTGTGAACCGATTTAGAGCCGATAATCTCCCTTATGGCTGTGAATCTTTCCGTTTTATTTCTCACGACAAATTAAATCAAATTATTTTAAGAAAATGCTTTTTTTCAAGAATATTTATTCACATTTTTCATGATATGAAAACCAAGAATAAATATTCAAATTTCGCTGCAAATTTATACGTCTTTTTGCAAAAAACATAACTTTTTTGCATATTTTTTCTATGAATGATGGAATCTCTGTTTTTTTCTCTTCAATTTATGCACAATGAAGGTGTTCGGACTGTGTGCGAATGTGCTTTTTTTGTGCGTCTCCATGTGTCCTGCGCATTTTTTTTGCTTTTTTTTATGCCTGAAAATGAACTTTTCTCGTAAATAAAAACTATATTTGCTTATCAACGATAGAAATTAGGAAATATCAACAGGCTTTTTAGGGTTGCTTTGCAGAGCGAGATCTGCTGCGGTAATTTGCGAGTTCGTAATTTATGAAAACGGCTTTTTCTCTGAATACGAGATTTTTTTTGCGCTATTTTTATTGGGATTACTTCTGGTTTGCCTATTTCCTGATTGATGTCACGTAATGTATTACTTGTCTAAATTCGATGCTTATGAAAAATTTTGTACTAAGTCTGGTTTTAGTCGCATTTGCGCTGCTGGCGAATGCGAAGCCAAGAAGCTCGGCCGAGTCTGCGGTATTGGCAAAGTCTTTCTTTTCGGAACGTGGCGAAGAAAAATTGCGTTCCTCATCTGATGTGCGTCTGTTGTATTCCGCGTCTCAGATTTCCGGTCGCAGTCAGGGCGGAAACGAGGCGTTCTTTATATTTGGAGGCGGGCAGAATGGTTTTGTTGTAATTTCTGGCGACGATAAGCTGCCGCCGGTGCTTGCCTTTTCTGACGAAGGCGATTTCGAGAACGGAGTGATTCCCGACGCTCTGAAAAGTATTCTGACTAACTTTTCTGTTAATTTCGAGAACACGAAAATTTTTAATGCGAAGAGAGAACAGACAGCCTTGCGAAGTGCGTCTTCGGCAGCTCCGCTGCTTGGAAATATAATGTACGGGCAAGTAGGAGCGTTTAATGATAAGATGCCCGAATATAACGAAAAGAAAGCGGCTGCCGGGTGTGTGGCGGTTGCAATGGCTCAAATCATGAAGTATTATGAATATCCGGAACGCGG
This sequence comes from uncultured Bacteroidales bacterium, assembly GCA_937915765.1. Taxonomy (GTDB): domain Bacteria; phylum Bacteroidota; class Bacteroidia; order Bacteroidales; family Paludibacteraceae; genus RGIG9379. The sequence goes on from CALGHE010000070.1 coordinate 17,593, forward strand.
GACGGGCGAATTGTCTTATAAGACGAACACGCGCGAGATTGACGTCAACGTGACTTTGGGCGAAGCTTATGACTGGGACAATATGCTGGAATTTTACGAAAATGACGCTTATACCGATGCGCAGAAAGATGCGGTATCTACCCTTATATTTCATTGCGGAGCGGCTGTCAGCATGAACTATTTTTCTGACGACGACGGAGCGAGCGGGGCGCGCTTCTCTGACCTGCCAAACGCTCTCCTGAATAATTTTGGTTATGACAAGAATCTTTATCTCACGTCGAGGGATTTATTCACTCTTGAAGAGTGGACGGAGATGCTGAGGGAGGAGATTGACAACGGCAGGCCTGTGGCATACAGCGGCTCTAATGTGAAGGATGGCGGACACGCTTTTATAATTGACGGGTATGCTCCGGACAATTTCTTTCATGTGAACTGGGGATGGAGTGGCACGTACAACGGGTTCTACTCCATAGACCTGCTGGACTATGAGCCTTATTACGACGGAAGCGGCACCTCCTCTTCTTATGCTTACGGAAATTTTGCGGTTCTTGGCATTCAGCCGCCTAATGAGAACAGCGAGTTCAGACACTCATTGTATGTGGACAGCCCAATATCTACGGGTGATATTGCGTCGGTGTCCCGTTTCGGCTTCTTCGACCTGAAAAAGGTGCTGCTTTCCAATATAGGCCGTGATTTTGACGGGTTTGCGTCTGTTGTTCTTTGCGACGAGAACGATGATATAGTGACTCACCTCATTAATGCGGCTCCTCTCAAGGTGGAGTCCGGAAAGTCGGCTGGCTTTTCTATCGAAGGTCTTTCTTTGCCAATTTCTGTCAAAAACGGGAAATACAAAGTCTCCGTCGCTTTCAGTTTTGACGGCGAAAACTGGAGCTTGCCACTTCGGTCTAAACAGAATAAGCAGCTGCTGATGGAGGTAACGTCTTCTGCGATAAACTTCAGTTATCAGGAGCCGAAAATATCCTTTACAGACGCATCAGTGGCAGTTCTTCATAATTTGTATGAAAATAATCAGGCAGATTTCTCCTTGAGTCTCACAAACTCGTCGGACGAGGAGTATATTTACACAGTCGGGCTGAAACTCAAGTCTAAAAACAGCGACAACGTGCAGTTCTTCCTGCGTAACGGACACATGCCGGCCGGCTCTTCTGCTGAGTTCCGCGTGTCTGAAAAAATTAAGCTCCCTGCCGGTGAATATGTGGCTACTCCTGTATATTCTGTCGACTTAGAAAACTATTTTGAGATTGACAGCGCTAATGTAATAGACGTGACAATACTTCCGCAGGATTCGGACAGTATTGAATTTATCTTGCTGGACGAACTGTCTGTGAAACAAGATACTTTATATCAGGGCGATACGCTCTCCATCGCTGCGGCTCTGCAAAATGTTGGAGCTCCTTATAACGGATATGTGTCTGTCCATCTGTTCAAAAAATTTACGGAACTGAAGGGCGATTCCATTCTAAATCATTACGAGCACGCAGGACAGATAGATAATTACCTGTTCTGGGACAAACAGATGGCTTACTCGTTTAACTGGGGCTCGATAGTTGCGGATACTGGAAGTTATAAGGCCTACATATACTATCTTGACGAGTCTGAAAATTCGTACAAACACATAGATTCCACTGTCAGTGTAAGTTTTGTGGTTTTGCCGAACGAAGTCTCCGGAATAGTTGAGCCGGAACTCCGCATGGAGACGTTTGACGGGATTTCGCTGTCGTCGGACGGGCACGTTCTGTCCGGGCTTCTGCCGGACGGGCTTAACGTGAAAGATGTACGGTTGCTCTTTGTCAGCGGAACGGTTGCGCAGCCTCGCAAAAGCATCAGCGGCAACATGTTTGAACTGTATATAGACAGCCTGACAAGAGGCGTTTATATATTAAGGATAGGGACTGAAGACAATCAAGTTTTTTATAAAAAGGTAATTTTATAACGGATCCTGCAAAATAGGAGCGTGGTGATTTTGAAAGACATTCTGTTTATATTTGCGAAGGAGCGACGTTTGAGTTGCTCCTTCGCAAATGTTGGCAAGATGCGCAAATGCCAGAAATACGATTTATGAGGCTGAATTTATAGGCGTTAATTAAACTTTCTTTGATTTTTTCTTTCTAATTTTGCAGATATTTTTTTAATGATGAAAGTTAAGTTTAAGGCGGTCGCGGTGATGGCGACTATGTTTTTTTGCAGTGCCTCGGCTCAGATGAAAACGCCATTGCAGACGTTTTTGGAGCATCCGGACGTTGAGGCGGCAGGCGTGAGCGTATATATCAAGGACGTGATGAACGACAGCGTGCTTGTTGACCATAATTCTAAAACGAATCTTATTCCGGCTTCGGTCACTAAGGTTGTGACTACGGCGGCGGCTCTGGAGATTTTGTCAGACACGTTCAGGTTCGAGACTAAGGTGCTTTATGACGGCTCTTTGTCGGCAGACTCTGTGTTGCGTGGCAATCTCTATGTGGTAGGTGGCGGTGACCCGTCGCTGGAGTCTGAATATGCCAAAGGACGCAGTTTTCTGAAAGGCACGGTGGAGGCCGTGAAAAAACTGGGAATTAAAAAGATAAACGGCGCTGTCATTGCCGACGCGTCGTTATATGCGCAGGGTGGCGCTCCAATTCAGTGGCTCGTGGAGGATATAGGGACCTATTACGCCCCGGTGCCTTCAGCTCTCTCTTTCTGCGATAATGTGTTCAACCTTGTTTACAAAGGCAGCGCGGGTTGCAAGCCGCAGCTGGTTTCAGTATATCCGCCAACAAATTTGCTTAATATTCAGAATGACATGAACTCGGGCGGCGAAACATGGTGGCGGGCGTACAGCAAGCCGTATTCATGGGACGTGCAGTTGCGCGGGAATATGCCCGTCAATAAAAATTCAGGCATCAGGATAGAGATTCCGGAGCCGGAGCTGCTGGTGGCGGATTCGCTCAGAGCAATGCTCGAAAAGAGCGGAGTGAAGGTGTCGCAGCCGGCAAGAACAACACGCTGGGACACTTTAAAAGTGCCGGAAAACGCGAAGCTTGTCTTTGCTCATCAGTCTGACATGCTGAAGAATCTTATAAAAAAGACTAATTACAGGAGCATAAATCTTTATGCGGAAAATATATTCCTGAGACTGGCTCTGCAGAAGGCGGAGGTTGCCACGTTCCAGACGGCTTCCGACGTTGTTTCGCAATTCTGGAAGTCGAAAGGACTGAACGTGAAGCATACTTATCAGGTGGATGGCTCAGGCCTCTCTATGAAGAACGCCATCAGTTCCAAATTTTTGGTAGATGTGCTGACGTACATGAGGCGGGGCAGCGTTTATTCGCAGCAGTTTACAGAGTCGCTGCCGCAGGCGGGCGTGAACGGAACGGTTAAGTCTCTTTTCGCAAACACGCCGCTCGCAGGAAAGGTTTATGCGAAAAGCGGAAGCATGGAGCGCGTGCAGAACTATTGCGGTTATGTGTTCCACAACAACAGAGTTTATGCCTTCAGTGTGATGCTGAACAATTTTGACGGAGGCAGATATGCACTCAGGCAGAGGCTTGCGACGCTTTTCAACGAAATTTTCAAATAGGACATATTTAGGCAAAATTGCAAAACGTAATTTGCAGAAGTTGCCTTTATCGAAAGACAATTTAATTTATTAAAAAATATTTTATGAAAACAGACTCTAAATCTGCGAATAGTGAAGTGAAGAATCTTTTTATCGAAACCTACGGTTGCCAGATGAACGTGGCGGACAGCGAGGTTGTGGCGGCTATTATGCAAACCATCGGTTATGAGATGACGGACAACATAGACAAGGCCGACGCTATCTTGGTGAACACCTGCTCAATACGTGATAATGCGGAGCAGAAAATCGTGTCGCGTTTGCAGCACTTCAACGCAATGAAAAAGAAGCGCAAGGGGGTGATTGTTGGCATATTGGGCTGTATGGCGGAGCGTGCCAAGCAGGATTTGCTGGAGAACCAGGCTGTTGACCTTGTGGCAGGTCCGGACGCTTACCTCGATTTGCCAAACCTGATTGCGGCGGCAGAGGCAGGACAGAAAGCCATTAACGTGGAGCTTTCTACGACAGAGACTTACAAGGAGATTATACCGTCGAGGATTGGCGGCAACAAAATCTCTGGCTTCGTATCAATAATGCGAGGCTGCAACAATTTCTGCTCTTACTGTATTGTGCCGTACACAAGAGGTAGAGAGCGCAGCCGCGAAGTGAAGAGTATCCTGAACGAAATACAGGACCTTTACGAACGTAATTTCAAGGAGATTACACTGTTAGGGCAGAATGTCAATTCGTACGCTTTTGAAGAGGAGGGCGGCGAGGTTGTCAATTTTGCCAAGTTGTTGAAAATCATTGCAGAACGTTTCCCGACTATGCGTATACGCTTCTCAACATCGCATCCGAAAGATATGAGCGACGAGACTCTTGAGACGATTGCCGCATACAAAAACATCTGCAACCACATACATTTGCCGGTTCAGTCGGGCAGCAGCAAAATTCTGAAGTCTATGAACCGCAAATACACGCGTGAGTGGTATTTGGAGCGAATTGCTGCAATCAGAAGAATTATTCCTGACTGCGGAATATCTACAGATATGTTCTGCGGTTTCCACGGCGAGACAGAGGAGGACCATCAGGAGACACTTTCGTTGATGAGAGAGGTGGTTTTTGATTCTGCCTTCATGTTCAAGTATTCTGAACGCCCTGGCACGTTCGCGTCAAAAAATCTCCCTGATAATATATCGGAAGAGGTTAAGATAGAGAGACTTAATGAAATTATAGCGTTGCAGACGGAATTGTCGGCTGAAAGCAACCGCAAAGATATTGGCAAAACTTTTGAGGTTCTTGTAGAGGGCTTTTCAAAACGTTCTAAAGAGCAGCTGTTCGGACGCACGCAGCAGAACAAAGTCGTGGTGTTCGACAGAGGCGACTGCAAGATTGGCGACCTCGTGAACGTGAAGGTGACATCGGTCACTGCAGCCACTTTATTAGGAGAATTGGAGAAATAATTTTGAGATGGGCAAGATTATAGATTTTTTTAAGAGAGAGATAAAAGGGCAGCCTGCCTTCGCCTTTGCGTGCAACTTCTTGCTGGCGATGGCGGCGTTCTCGTTGTGCAGGCTTTTCTTCTTTTTTGTGAACAGCGATTACTTCACAGATGTGACATTCGCCCATCTGATGAATATGATGGCGGGCGGACTGCGTTTCGACCTTACAGCGCTGCTCTATACAAACAGCTTGTATATGGTGATGCAGATCTTGCCGTTCCGATTCAGATTCGGAGAGGTTTATCAGAAGGTGGCAAAATGGCTCTACGTCATACCTAACGCTCTATGTATTGTGATGAATTGCGGCGACACCGCATTTTTCAGCTTTACAAACCGACGGACGACTTGCACCATATTCTCCGAGTTTAAAAATGAAGACAACCTGCTGGGTGTCTTTGCAAATGGTGTTGTTGATTATTGGTACATCACTATATTTGCAGTGGCGGTCATTTATCTTTTGTACAGATTCTATCAGTCGCCAAGCAAGACAGACGGTTGCTCTCTGAAGAGCTGGAGATATTATGCAGGGCACGCGCTTGTGCTGGCTTTCTTTGTCTATTTCACCATTATAGGCATACGTGGCGGGTTCGGGGCTTACACGCGCCCTATCACGCTCAGCAACGCAAACGAGTACGTGAACAAAGGCAACGAGGCGGCTATTGTGCTGAACACGCCTTTCTGCATCTACAGAACGATAGGAAAGAAGGTTTACAAGGACCCTAAGTATTTTAAGTCGATAGAGGAGGCCGCTGCCGTGAGCTCGCCGATACGTCAGTTTCAGAAGAGCGGAGAGATGAACAAGATGAATGTCGTTGTGATGATTCTGGAGAGCTTCGGCAAAGAGAATTTCGGCTTCTTCAACAAGCACTTGGACGGTGGCACGTACAAAGGTTACACTCCTTTCCTCGACTCGCTTATGGGCGAGGGACTGACTTTCAAATATTCGTACAGCAATGGACGCAAGTCTATCGACGGAATGCCTTCTGTGCTGTCCAGCATACCTATGTTCATAGAGCCGTTCATACTCACGCCTTACAGCACAAATAGTATCAGCAGTATTGCAGACGTGCTGCGCGAAGAGGGGTATTACACTGCTTTTTTCCACTCTGCGCCCAATGGTTCTATGGGCTTTCAGGCTTATGCCAAAGCGGCGGGCTTTCAGGACTATTTCGGCATGACGGAGTATGGAAACGACAAAGATTTTGACGGCACTTGGGGCATCTGGGACGAAGAGTTCCTTCAGTTCTACGCAAGGAAGATGAACGAGTTCAGCAAACCGTTCGCCACATCGATATTCACAGTCTCGTCGCACCATCCGTTTAATGTTCCGGAACGATATAAAGACAAATTTCCGAAGGGAGACAGACCTATACATCAGTGCATAGGTTACTCGGACAATGCTCTGCGCCTCTTCTTCAAAACTATGTCGCAATACGACTGGTTCGAAAACACGTTATTTGTGATAACGGCGGACCATACGAACCAGATTTCGCACGAAGAGTACCACACAGACGCTAATATTTATGCGGTGCCGGTGCTCTTCTATCACCCTGGCAGCAACCTGAAGGGGTTCAAGGAGGATGTGCTTGCGCAGCAGATAGATATCATGCCGAGCGTGCTGAGCTATCTTAACTACGGCAAACCGTTCTTCTCTTTCGGCGACGATGTTATTTACGGAACAGACAAGGAGAAGTATGTGATTAACTACAGCAATCAGATTTATCAGCTTTATCAGGGCGACTGGCTGCTTCAGTTTGACGGAGTGAAGACTAAAGCTCTTTACAGGTTCAAAGAGGACGTTATGCTGAGGAATAATCTGAAGGATAGTAATCCGGACGTGGTGAAAAAGATGGAGACTATTGTCAAGGCGAACATTCAGCAATATATACACAGAATGTTGAACGATGAACTTACTGTGAAGCCATAATGCAGCGCTGGTTCGTTGTCATGACGCTTTATGATGTTCGCAAACGCAAGGTTTACGAGCTGATGTTGCTTTGCTCAATTCAAACAATTGCGTTATATTTGCAGTGTAGTAACACAACAAAATATTGATGTTTATGTGCATACCTGGTACAGCGCTTAGTCGCTACATAAATTTCTACACAGATTTCGCTTTCAAGAAGTTTTTCGGGACGGAGGCGAACAAGGACTTGTTAATCAGTTTTTTGAATGCGTTGCTGGGCTTCGAGGGCGACAAGGAGATTGTTGACCTCACACATCTCAACACGGAGCAGCTAGGGAAAAATTTCAGCGAGAGACGTGCTATTTATGATGTCTATTGCCAGACGAAGGACGGCGACCGTTTTATTGTGGAGATGCAAAATGCGAAGCAGGACAATTTCAGGGACCGCTCTCTGTATTACTCCTCTTTCGCCATTCAGGAACAGGGCAAAAAGGGGTCGAAGGTGGAGTCTTGGGACTATAGACTGTCGCCCGTATATGTTGTCGGAATCCTTAATTTTGTGATGGACGGTTCTGAAGATTTGGCAGACCGCGTGATTTCCAAGGTCAAACTTAAGGACGAGCAGAACAGGGACTTTAGTGACAAGCTGAATTTCATATTCCTTGAAATGCCAAAGTTCAGAAAGGAGGAGGCCGAACTGGAAACTTTCATAGACAAATGGCTTTACGTCATCAAAAACCTTTATCGTCTGCAAGACAAGCCTGCCGCATTGACAGAAGGGATTTTTAACAAACTTTTTGAAGTGGCGGAGATTGCTGCGTTCTCGAAAAACGAGCGTTATGACTATGAGGAGAATTTAAAGAATTTCCTCGACTGGTTCAATGTGATGAGAACGGCTAAGAATGAGGGGCGAGAAGAGGGGCGTGCTGAAGGGCGTGCTGAAGGCGAAGCGATAGGTGTGCAGAAAGGTGAACAGGCCTTGCTTGTTAGACTTATTTTAGCAAAAAAAGAGAAGGGAAAAACATCAGAAGAGATAGCGGAAATGCTGGAGGTTGACATAAAGGTCGTTGAAGATGTATTGTGCGGGAAGCACCAAATTTGACGATGTGCATTTTTTTAACATATAGGAGGAGAGTGTCAGTTAAAATCACTCTCCTCCTGTTTTATTCTCTAAGATAGTAAGCCACATTGTTTAAACGCACTAACTCCGCACGACGTCTGTCGCGCGGAGAGAGCGGTAAACTTTTTAAATAGCAGTTCTATTGCGTTGTTCTATTAGATAGAGAATAAAATTTAAATATGATGTTAGTATTAATTCCTATAGTTCAAACGAAGCGTGGATAGAAACCTTCGGAGCTGGAGCTTCGATAACAACAGCCGGAGCTGGAGCTTCCACGATAACTGGCTCGTTCACAACCATATATCCGTTGTGATGAGGAGCGAACCACATGCCTTCGCCGTGAAAATATGCCACATTTCCTACAACAACCCTTTCGCAGTGGAAAGGAAGTGCATGAACGTAAGTGTTCACCGGAATTGTCACAACTTCATAGCCATAAGTCGGATGAGGTCTGTAATACACGCCGTTGTGGTGATAGTAGCACACATTGTTAATGTAAAACGGACGAGCCGAGTGATGGATATGTCTGTGATACCTCGGACGAGGCGGTACATGGCGATGCACATGATGATGCGCCGGCTTGTGCACATGATGGTGTGCTGGCTTGTGCACATGATGGTGCTTCGGAGCAGGTTTGTGAGCATGGTGCTTTGGAGCCGGCGCAGGCTTGTGATGGTGCTTCGGAGCTGGAGCTGGCTTGTGAGCGTGATGCTTCGGAGCCGGAGCTGCCTTATGTTCTTTGCGAGCCTGGCGTTCGCCTCCACGGTTGCTTCTTACTTCGCTTCGCGTATTCTGCTGTCCGCGAGAGCGGTTGTCTCTTTGTGCTTCTGCACTCATTCCGAATGAGAAGATAAATGCAATCAGTATTGCAAGTATTTTATTTATTGATGTTTTCATGACCGTACAATTTTAATTGTTAATAAAACTTGTGTCGTTCTGTTTAATGTAGTTCAAATACCGTGCCAAAGTGTGCCAAAAGTTTGTGGTTTTGTAGAATAAAATATTTGATAATTGGCTAATTGATTGTTAATCATCTGTTTAAAGAGATAAATAAATTATCAAATTGAAAAAATATAGGATTGTGATAATAAAATATGGGAGAATTTTTATGCGTTTTACAACGCAGATTATAAAATAAGGCAAAGGAGGGGAGCTCTTTTTCGCTTTTCAGGAGGTGGCATGAGATGTAAGATGAGGCTTCAAAAAGACATGGATTTTTTCATTAGCTGTTTTTTTTGAAACGTAATGCTTCAAAAATTTAGAGGAGGTCGTTCAAGTACAAAAAGGATGTGAAATTTGAATCTTTAAATGAGGAAGGCATATAAAAAATGATGTTTGGCGAATTGTCTTGTTTAAAAGGCCTTTTGTTGCCCAAAAGAACAATGTTTTAACTTTTTTTAACAAGAATAAAGTTGGGTTATTTTAAATATGTTGTTATCTTTGCATCAGCTCGTGAGAGTTATTAAAAACTTTTCATTTTAATAATTTTAATAATTGACCAAAGAGAGGCGTCCCCAAAAGGTCGCCTCTCTAAAATTTCAGGAGGATTCTTTTATGGTGACTTTTTCAGTATGCTATTTTAAACTTGCAGCTAAGTTTAATGCAGATTCGTTGTTTATTTTAGTTAAAAAGATGATATGCAAGATGGATTCATGAGCGTTCGAAACGACCTCCAAAATTTGAAATTAACAAAACGTAATTTGTTAAGGTGAGTTCTATAAATTCACCGTTTATAAATAAGAAGTACAAATCGTAGGTTGATAAACTTTTCGGCACTTTTTGATTTGTTTCGGCAACTTGCTGATTGTCAGTCGGGCACAGTGCCCGCCCAGATCCTTTCTTTCGCTCAGCAATTTACTCGAAATAAATTTATAGAACCCATCTTAATAATAAACTTAGAAAAGATAGACGATGGTGAAAATAGGCGTTTGTAATGTTTTTTCTGTTTTTTAGCATAAAATTTGAGTTTTTTTTGAAAAAAATAATGAATAATGTTTGCATGGTTCGTAAATAAGCGCTACCTTTGCAACGCAATTGAGAACGAAAGGTCTCGAATTGAATACATCGCGGAGTGGAGCAGTTGGTAGCTCGTTGGGCTCATAACCCAAAGGTCATCCGTTCGAGTCGGGTCTCCGCAACTATTAGAGGACGTAGCACGCTACGTCCTTTTTTTGTGCTGTAGGGTTGCGCTTTTTGCGGGGAGCGTTGCGGGCCAAGGTGAGAGCTGAAAGCTGCCGTGCTTTTGCGTTGTCTGCCGTTTTTTTAACAAAGCATTGTTGTTTTATATGCGTTTGCAATTTGTCTGTTGCGCGTCCGGAATAATAGCAGGGTAATAAAGCAAAAAAAAGGCACCAGCTTTCGCTGATGCCTTCGTTTCTTCTAAGAAACAGATTAGCGTCTTAGACCCAATTCCTTAACGATAGCACGGTATCTTTCGATATCTCTATCTTTCAAGTAGTCGAGCATACGACGACGCTTACCTACCAACGCCTTTAGAGAGCGTGATGTGTTATAGTCCTTCTTATTTGACTTCAAGTGTTCAGTCAAATGAGAGATACGGTATGAAAATAGCGCTATCTGAGATTCTGCTGACCCAGTATCGGTATTAGACTTTCCGTATTTCCCGAAGAGTTCTGCTTTCTTTTCTGATGTTAAATACATAATCAAAAAATATTATTGTTAAAAATCGGTTGCAAAGATAGTTAAAATTTCCAAATGCGAAACTATTTGTCGTCAGTTTTTTTAGAAATTATACTTTATCAGGGCGCAAAGTCTGTGATTTGCCACGTTATGAGTGTTTTCCACCGTTCCGTCAGACATAGTTTCGCCGTATGCAACGCTTGTCATTTCGTATTCAAGACCCAAGTTGAAGTGCTTCAGATTGTAGCAGTAAGACGGTGCTATTCTGAACATCTGGTCGATGTTTTTGTAGCCGCGCACATAAGTCGTAAGCAAATCCTCTGTTGCTCCCAAGTTCTTAGAATATCCGAAGAATACGTTAACCTTGTGCTTCTTTCCGTAAGACAAGTTTAGCCACGAAGTCATGTTGTTCAACGTTTCGTACTCGTTAGAGCCGTCAGGGTTGACCTCAGTCACGCCGTATCCGCTCATCATGTGCAGGTGCGAAGTGTTCTGTCCGTAAAGAGCCTTTAGCTTAAGAGCGAACAGGTCCTTTTTGTACTGCATATAGAACATTGGAGACACGCCGGTAACGTACTCTTCAACTTTCATTGGAGTATCGCCTCCGGTAGATGTGCGCGGACGCAGGCGCTGTATGTCTGCTCCTACTTCGAAGAACCAGCTTCTGTCTTTGTTGTACCAGTCTATTCCGGCGAATATTTCAGGCAGCACGGCGTTAGTCTGGTAGTTGGCCGAAGTTCCGTCAGGTCCTGCCGATGTGTATTGCAGCTGATAAAGCGCGGCAAGGTTAAAGTCAAAGCCCTTTGCCTTCAGTTTGTAGCTTATCTGTGGCGTGCGGCTGAACGGCTGGAAAGGCGAACCGGTAGCAAGCCCAAGCACGTCCGGAAGGTTTGCGCTGCACATAGGGTGCCATGTCTGTCCGCAAAGCACCTCGTGTTTGCCCCAGTCTAATTTAAGGAATGCGTGGCGGATGCGGAGCATCGTTGTGCTTCCTGAATATCCGTTGAAGTCTGCTTCAATCTTTGCAGATGTCGCTGCTCCGAGAGCTTCAGGGCCGGTCATAGACAAGCCGAGGCGAGTGGTGATGGCAAGCAGACGGGAACTTGCAACTTCGTTCACATCTTCTCCGTTAATGTCGATGTTTTCGTCCATCGGAATTTGGCAGAACTGTCCGCCAGAAGAAGACAATGTTTTGCGCGTGTCAAAATAGAGGTAGTTTCTGACAAACCCGTAATACTTTACCTGAACCTTGTCCTGAATATTTGCAAGTTTGTGTTCCGGAGCGTATTCGCTTGGGTTAGAACTTGCCAACGTGAGTTTCTGAGACTCCTGCGCGTTAGCCGATGTTGTGTCGGTCTGCGCTGCTGCGTTCAGCATTATAAAGGCCGAAACTGCAGTGAATAATACTTTTTTCATTACCTTTTATAGACAATCAAACAGAGACGGCACGAAGCCGTCTCCATTGTGTTATTTAATATTTTTCATTAATGTTCGTCCGATATTACAGCAATCCCATCTTGCATGCAGTGATAAGAACAACATATCCAAGAGCAAGTCCAAGCACTCCGGCGATTATACCGACAACAGCCATATCTTTCTGTTCGATAAATCCTTTTGAGAAAGCAAGCGCGTTTGGTGGCGTAGAGATTGGCAGAGCCATTGCGAATGATGCAGAAAGAGCAAGACCAACGATAAGTGCTGTAACGCCTCCGTACGGAGCAAGTTCATCCTGCATGCCGCGACCAACTGCGATAAGGATAGGGATAAGCAACGCAGCTGTTGCCGAGTTTGACATGAAAGTTGACATGACAAGGCAAAGGATTCCTGAGCCGAGGATAACCAAAAGCGGAGACCAGGTGTCGAACGGTATAGCTTCAACCAAGTGTTTAGCAAGGCCTGTCTTGTCAAGGCCGACGCCAAGAGCGAAGCCTCCGGCGACCAGCCAAAGAACGTCCCAGTCAACCTCTTTCAAATCTTTTTTAGTGAAGATGCCGCATACGCTGAATACTGCGAACGGAATAAGAGCCACGATATTTGCGTTGATGCCGTGCAGTTTGTCTGTAACCCAGAGAAGGATTGTCACAATGAATGTGATGTAAACGACGTATGCTTTAGGGCTTTTTTCAAATTCGCCTTCAATATCGATTACAATCTCTTTCTTTTCAAAAGGGAACATCTTTAGCAATATGAACCACATGATGAGAAGCACAACCAAAACAAAAGGAACCATAATCATTGCCCAGTCGCCGAAACCTATAGAGATGTCCATCAGATTTTCCAAGTTACCTTTTGCGATAGCGTTAGGAGGAGTTCCGATAGGAGTACCGATACCGCCCACGTTTGCAGCTACCGGGATAGCAAGAGCCAAGCCGATGCGTCCTTTGCCCGAAGCGGGAAGAGTAGCCAAAACTGGAGACAGGATAGCGAGCATCATGGCTGCGGTTGCAGTGTTGCTCATAAACATAGAGAATATGGCAGTAACCAAGATGAAGCCGAGAAGAACATACTCAGAGCGAGTTCCAAACGGCTTAAGCATGAATTTAGCCAAAGCGGCGTCCAATTTATATTTTGTTGATGTGATGGCCAAAACGAATCCGCCCATGAAGAGCATAACCGTAGGGTCTGCAAACGAAGCCATAAGAGCTTTGTTGCTGATCATAGTTCCAAAACCTTCGGCAGGCACGAATTTTTCAGCTCCGTTTTCTGTAACCCATTCGCCAATCTTCATGAAATTAACCATACTGTCTGACGTGGTGAGCAGCATCAGCACAAGAACAAGGACTGATGTGGTCCAGATAGGAATAGCCTCCGAAATCCACATGCAAGCTGCAAAGACAAACAGAGCGATAACCCTCTGCTCAATAACCGTCAGGCCCGGAATACCGAGGTACTCTGTCGGAAAGGCCCATACTATCAAAGTCAGAAAGACCGAGATAGCCAACCCAATCAAATTTTTCGTTTTCATTGTGAGTTTTTATTCAGTTTTAAATTTAAAAATTAGTAATATCGATGTCATTAAAGCGTGGCGAGAATCAAGATCTGCGCAGTCAGTATTCGCAAGAACATAGTCAGCGGATAGACTGTAGCGTAGGACGTTGACTGAGCCTGAGCCGGTGCGATGGAGTTCGCATATTCCAAAGCCGGCGGGTCCGTCATCGCTCCCGAAATGATTCCGCATATTTTCAGATAATTGAATTTCATGAGTCTTGCAATGATAGCCACAGTCATGACCGGCACGAACGTGATTACCGCTCCGTAGAGCATCCAAGTCAGCCCTCCGTTATTCACCGTGCTGGCAAAGTTAGTGCCGGAAGACAGTCCCACACAAGCGAGGAACAGAGTGATGCCGAGTTCTCGCATCATGCTGTTGGCGCCCGGGGTCATGTAGAAGTCCATCTTGCCGATTCTGCCCTTGTAGCCCAGCAATATCGCCACAATCAGCGGACCGCCGGCCAAGCCAAGTTTTGCAGGCGCCGGAAGCCCCGGAATCGCAATCGGAATGCTGCCGAGGACGACCCCTAAGAATATGCCAAAAAAGACTGGGATTGTGTTTGGTATTGAGAGCTCTTTAACAGAGTTTCCTATTTCATTGCGAATTTCAGGCAGAAGAGCGCGTTTGCCGACGATGCGCACAGTGTCTCCAAGTTCAAGCGTGGTGTTCAGGGTAGGCAGAATCTCCATTCCGGCGCGGAATATGCGAGTGATGTTTGCCTCGTATCGTCGGTAGATGCCAATCTGCTCGATGGTCTTGCCGGCTATTTTGCGGTTTGTCACCAACACGTTGAACATGGCCAGCGCACCTGTGATTTCTCTCTTGTTGCCAATCTCCACCGGGCCCACTTTAAGCTGCAGGCTGTCTATAAGATGGCTTGCCGAGACACCGTATATAATGTCTCCTTCAATAAGAATCTCTTTGTCCATCGGAGCGATGAACTGTCCTTCTCTATATATTCTGGAGATAGCCAATTCTTTGTCGGTCAATTCTTTAAGGTACTCAATTTCTTTGCCGAACAGGTTTGGGTTTGTGACTGTTATTGTTACGCTTTCAAGCTGTTTGACGGAGCCTGAACTTAGCTGATTCACGTAATCCTCAGCCTCTTTGTCAATTTTGATTCTGAAGATAACCCGGATAAGCAGCATGGCCAAAATCAGCCCGATAACCCCGAACGGATAAGCCACCGCATAAGCCATTCCGGCTGTGGCGATGTCGTCCGGACTTCCAGCCAAAGCTTGCTGAGCGGCGCCCAGTCCGGGAGTGTTGGTGACTGCCCCGCAAAGCACACCGGTAGCGATTGCAGGAGACAAGCCTCCAAAATAGTGCAGTCCCAAAGCTATGACAAAGCCGAGCAAAACAATGCTCATAGCCATTATGTTCATCGAAAAACCTTCGCTGCGGAAAGAGCTGAAGAAACGAGGTCCCACGTCAACCCCGATTGCGTATATAAAGAGTATCAGGCCGAACTCTTTCACGAAGTGCAGAATTTCGCCGTTAAGTTGCGGCGAGCCGCCGGCAGCCTTCAGATGCGCCAGTATAAGCCCCGCAAACAGCACTCCAGAGATGCCTAAGCGGACTCCTTTTACCTCTATCTTGCCAACCGCCACGCCTATTGCGGCAGTGAGGCATAAATAAACCAGAATGGAAGACATTCCGGAACCTATGAACAAATCTGTGATAAAGTCCATAATAATTTAAATTCTCTTTATGAATCTTAAACCCTTAAAATCAGTCTGAGAATTGATGTCTGTAAACTTGGCAAACGTATTCGTCCGCCGTTTGCAAGGCAAAGGAGGGAGCTTTTTTGAGTCCCCCTTTCTCGACTCTTTGTAACATAAGTCAATGCCACAAATGTTTTGCAAAAGTATAAAAATTTTAAATCCGACACATTTTTTATCTGCTTTTTTTGCATAAAAATTCAAAAAATATTTCTGGTAAATGTTATGATAGTTGATAATCAGATGTTTATGTGATTTTGAATAGCGTGAATTTTAATTATCTCAGCTTCATAGTCCCTCGCTTTATCATACCTATATTGCATCAGCTTTTATAAGTCATTCGAAAGTCTGTATTTCTCTGAAAGAAGAACAGTCCACCCCTTGCGTAAATTGTAAATTGTTGATTGAAAATTGCAAACTTTCCCTTATCTTTGCACCATATATCAATTTGAGTTAATTATGGGTTTCAATCCGGAAGACATACGCGCGGATTTTCCGATTCTTCAGACTAAAGTTTACGGAAAGCCGCTGGTTTATCTTGACAATGCGGCAACTACTCAGAAGCCGAGGTGCGTTGTTGACACAATATGCGGCAACTATTACACTCAAAACGCCAACATACACAGAGGCGTGCATTTCCTTAGTCAAAGGGCTACGGAGGCGCACGAAGAGGCGAGAAAGACGGTGCAGAAGTTTTTGAACGCCAAAAGCGAGAGAGAGATAATCTTCACTCGCGGCACGACCGAGGCTGTTAATCTTGTGGCGTCGTCGTTCGGAAAGGCTTTCTGCAAGGAGGGCGACGAGATTGTGGTGTCGCAGATGGAGCATCACTCTAATATTGTGCCGTGGCAGATTCTGCAGTCGGACCGGGGAGTCTCTCTGAAGGTCATTCCGTTCGATGAAAAGGGCGTTTTGCAGGTAGATAAGCTGAACGATTTGCTGACGGAACGCACCAAGCTGGTGGCTGTGGCTCATGTTTCCAATACGCTCGGAACGGTCAATCCGGTGAAGGAGATTGTGCGTATGGCTCATGAACGTGGCATTCCGGTGCTGGTGGACGGCGCACAGTCTGTTCCGCACATGAAGGTTGACGTCCAGGATATTGATGCAGATTTTTATGTGTTCTCAGGACATAAAATCTACGGCCCGACAGGTATTGGCGCGCTTTACGGGAAAGAGGAGTGGCTCGACAAGCTGCCGCCCTACCAAGGTGGCGGAGAGATGATAAAAAACGTGTCGTTCGAGAAGACTACGTTCAACGAACTGCCTTTTAAGTTTGAGGCCGGGACGCCGGATTATATAGGTTCTACGGCTTTGGCAGAGGCTATAAGATATGTGGAGGCAATCGGAATGGACAATATTGCGCGGCATGAACAGGCTTTGCTGAAGTATGCTACGGAGAAACTTGGCCAGATAGAGAATATCAGGTTTGTTGGAGAGGCAGAGAACAAAAGCGGACTGGTCTCTTTCCTTGTGGGCGATATTCATCCGTATGACTTGGGTGCTATTCTTGACAAGCTGGGTATCGCGGTCCGGACTGGTCATCACTGTGCGGAGCCTGTTATGAAGGCGTTCGGAATAGAGGGCACGGTGAGGGCCTCTTTCGGCATTTACAACACGTTGGAGGAAATCGACATTCTGGCGGCTGGCGTGGAGCGGGCCGCTCGTATGTTCAGAAGGTAATATTTACAGAGAACGTGAAAGGGGCGGATAGTTGGCGAAGAAGCTCTGACTGTTGCTTGGTTCCCTGATTTTTACTACCTTTGCAAGGCGAAAGGTGGCAAAACAATTTCTGTAATGCCTCAAAATGAGATTTATCATTGCATGACTTGAATTTATAATCATTAAATAAATGAAAAATTTGACTATAGGCATCTGCAACGACCATGCAGGTACAGAGCTGAAAAACTTTTTGATGGACGCTCTGAAAGATGATGTGAAGCTGTTCGTAAACTTCGGGACTGACTCTAATGACAGTTGCGATTATCCGGACTTCGCGCATCCTATGGCGGAGGCGGTGGAGAGCGGCAAGTGTGACTTTGGAATCGCTATCTGCGGAACAGGGAACGGCATCACTATGACGTGCAACAAGCACCAGAAAATCAGAGGCGCATTGTCGTGGGAGCCGGAAATTGCAAAACTTGCGCGCGAACACAACGACGCTAATGTCGTGGGCATCCCTGCAAGATTCATCTCAAAAGAGAAGGCGTTGGAGATTGTGAAAGTCTTTCTTTCTACAAAGTTCGAGGGCGGCAGACACGAACGCAGGGTGGCGAAAATTGCTCTGTGATAGGAAAATATCTCAAGCCCTGAGGGTCAAATATGGCTTTTAGGGCTTTTTTTGTTTGTGTAATACAAATTCATGGCTGCAGATTTGTTTTTTCTAAAGAAAAAGTTATATATTTGAGAGCTTCGATTTCGAGGCTGTTTTTATAGGCAATTTTATAATTTAGATCGAGATGATTTTGGTGGATGTCGCCTATAAAACGTCTAAATTTCATGCGTTAAGAGTGAGTGTGCTGTTGCAAGTGCGTTTGTTTATAGATTTGCGGGATAGAGTTTTTTGTTGACCGTTTTTAGGGGATTTGTAGCTTTATTGTTCTATCGTTGCGTTTTTAGGCTGAAAATCACATACGGAAATTGCATGGAGTAGTGTTGTGTAATCTTTTTATATCAAATTACAATAATTTTTTACGGACTATTTTTTTAAATTTAATGCGATGAAAAAAACAATTAAAAGTTTATTGTGTGCAGTTGCGCTCACCGGAATGGGGTGCTCTGCGATGGGACAGGGAAACTTTGATAGGCTTCCAGATTATTACAAAAATCTCACTCCGTGGGATAGTGCTTCGGTATGTGTGCTGAAAAGTGTTATATGGACACTTGAGAATGGAGAATATATTGATGGGAGATATTACTATGACCCTTATTCTATAATCCGTAAACCGGAGGAAAACAAGGTGTTTTTAAAGGATGAATCTAGATATGGAGATTTCACCTATACCAACACTTATACATGGGAGTTTAGTGCAGAAAGAAAGTTAAAGTCTAAATTGTCTGAGCGTTTTAAACGGAATGACTCGACAGGTGTTTCTGAACAACTCTTGAAAGAGTTATACACATACGATGAAAACGGTAAACAGAAGAGTTTCGCCAATTTTGAGTTGTCCTATCTCACGGGAAATTTAGAACTAACATACAATGTTTTGAATACATATGACGAAAACGGTAAATTACAGGCTGTCATTAATGTTAATGTAGAGACTGGAGAGCAAGATACGACAGAGAAATATGAAAATGGCAAGCTGATTTATAGAAGTGGGTTTGTAAAAATAGAAAGAAACGATACAACTGTTTTTTCTAGTCAGGGAGATGGTTATAGAAAGGTATATGAGTATGATTCGAGGGGGAATGAGATTTTATATATACATTCATATGAAGGGTACGAATTCCAAAGTAGAACAACTTATAGCGAAGCAGGGTTTAGATTAGGGATTGAGATAGAATACAAAAATGAATCCGAATCTGAATATGAAGGAGAAAAGAACTATTATTTTACACATACGTTGACGGACAGTACGTTTAACGAAGCAGGTCATGTTTTGGCTGTAAAAGAAACGCGTTTTGCAAAGGATTCTTCTGTTGAATTTGTTGAGTATAAAGATTATACGTATAATAATGATTTGGGTCTTTTGACAAAATGTAAAGTCAAGAAAGTGAGGCCTTCAGAGAATGATTCTTCGTTAACGGAGATAAACTATACCTATAACGAAGCAGGCCTTCTAATTAGAGAAATTCACAAAGACTGGGATTTTGAACGTAATGCTTTCAATAATTACAATAGCGAGGTTTGTAATTATGAGTATAATTCTAAAAATCAGCTGATTCGGGGAAGCCGTTATATCCATGGGTCTGACAATTCTACAATAACTGATTATGCTTATGACCATAATGGCAACTTAACTATTGAGTTTTCTTTTGAAGATAGCGAGAAAGGTCATTATGAAGGGTGGTGTTTATTTTACGAATACGAGGGAGGAAAAAAGAAGGAATATGCTCCGTTTGACCCTGCTATGTATCCTACAGACAGTTATCCGGCAAACTCTCCGGTTGCAAAGCACGGTAAACTGCAGGTTTCTGGAAAAAATATGGTGGACGTGAACGGCAATATTGTGCAGTTGCGCGGCATCAGCACTCATGGAATAGCTTGGTTTACTGAATGCTATAACGAATCGTCTATAGATGCTCTGGTGGATGATTGGGGAATCAATGTTCTGCGTATCGCCTCTTATGCTGAAAATCAAGTCCTTGATTCACTTGACTGGGAGTGGCGCAAGGAGTTTATTGACACGTTGGTTAATCTGTGCGAGAAAAAGGGTATATATTGCATTATAGACTGGCATATATTAAGACAAGGCACAGGAGACCCATGGTTTTTAATTGATGAGGCTAAAGAGTTTTTTGAATATATGTCTAAGAAGTATGCCGGAAAGGCACATGTAATGTATGAAATTTGCAATGAACCTAATACACAGGACAACGCAGTGTACTCAAGTTGGGCGAGAATCAAGTCGTATGCGCAGGAGATTATTGATGTTATTGTACAGAATGACCCGAGTTCAATCATCATAGTGGGAACTCCTGAATGGAGTCAGCGAGTCTTGCCGGCAGCGTACAGTCCGCTGGATTATCCGAACGCTATGTATGCGCTACATTTCTATGCCGCATCTTCTTGGCACAAAGATGAACTTCGTGAGAAGGCAACAATGGCTGTAGAAAAAAACTTGCCGATTTTTGTGTCTGAGTTCGGAACTTGTGGAGATGGAGGAAGTGGTGATATTAATGTAGAAGAAACTGTTAAATGGCTCAAGTTGATGAATGATAACAATATAAGTTGGGTAAACTGGAATTTTGCAGACAAGGCAGAAACTTCGAGCTTGCTGCTTCCTGGCAGTTGTGAAGATTTGGACTGGGATAATTATTCAGTGTCTGGTCGTCTGATTAAGTGGGCTTTGTCTGACACTGAGTTGAGCAAATCGGATTCAGTGATATTGGTGCACAAAGCGTTGCAGCAGAATAGGTTTTTGGATAAAAAGAGCGAACGTTTTGATTTCTTAGGCAGCTGTATTGCTGAAAATCCTAGTTTTGTAACAGATAACGACATTGATGGACTGGTTCTTTGCGCGTACATAAAAGAGTGTCTCGCAGAGGAGCCGGAATTGGCGAAAGACGAGGCCAGGTTAGACTCTTGTGCTAAGGATAAGGCAACCGACGTGGCTTTGACAAACTCTTCGCTTCATGGTGTTTCTGTTTACCCTAATCCTGTTAAGGATAACTTGGTTGTTGATTATGACGGCGGCGAGTTTAGCGTTGTGCTGATAGACTTGTTAGGCTCTGAGGTTTTGAGAGAAGAGTGCGTTCAGGGAAAGAATGTGGTCAATGTGTCATCTCTTGCTCCGGGCTGTTACCTTGTTAAAGTGGAAAGCAACGGCAAGTTCCATTTCGAGAAGATGTCTAAAGAGTAAAGGTTGTTTTCTCGCTTCTTAAAAGCAAGGCTCGAGCTGTTTTTATGCTCGAGCCTTGTGCTTTAT
>CALGHE010000071.1 GCA_937915765.1 uncultured Bacteroidales bacterium
ACATCGGCTGTCCGATAAAATGTGTACTTTTGCCCATGGTTATGTTTTATATGTGCAATTCAAAGATAACCAAAAAGGACTGAATCTTGCAAGTCAGATTCAGTCCTAATTTTTGGCGTATAGGTCATTTTGCAGGCTGTAAACAAGTATGTATTGTTCAATAGGTCAATTTGCAGGCTGAAATCGAGGCATGTAATTTTCCTATATCAACAGATGCTATTACCTTTGCTCCGCAGTCTGAAGCATAGCGGAGCTCTGCTGGGGAGCAACTCCGCGAGGAATAGGATTGTAATGCGTGAAGCATGTTAAAACAAATGGGGGCTGTCCGAGACGGGCTGTCCCCATTTTGTTGCAGTAAATATGCTACTCGCCATTCAATGCCAAGAAAAACCCATCAATAAACCGCAAGCGGTTTTCTTTCTTCATGCCACTATGAATGTTGAGATGTTTCTTTAAATCAGTGAATATGCCCTCTATCTTGTTGTTGGTATTGGGCATGCCATTTACATGCTGGTAGGTGAAGAGGTATGGCAAATAGAATTCGACGCTCACCATTGCAGATCTTGTTCGCTGATGGGTGTAATATGTATTCTGAGTCATAGGATTTTGAGTGCGTTCATTCAGGAACGTCTTCCACTTGTCCTTCCACTTTTGGAAGTCTCTCTTAAAGTCATCTTCTTTAGCATCTTTCAGAGAGCGCATCAACTGCTGAAGTTCCTGACCTGCAGGCAGTTTAGGATTTTTTGTAATCTTACGTCTGACAATGGTGCACATGTGATAATGGCACATCTGTATCTTATAACCGGCAAACACTTTGAACAAGCTCTGAATACCATCTATCACCATTCCATTCAGAATGTAGCCATTCTTTTCAATCTCACGGACTGCATCTACATAGTCAGACACATGCTCATGGCAAATGTGTTTCATATAAAGAGGTTTGCCCGTATTCGTGTCCAATGCGACAATGACACCGCAATTGCGACCAAAGTAGGTCGCGTCAATGTTGACTATGCCGTGTCCGCCGATTTTAGGGTTATGCCATTCAACGGAGACGTTCTTTAAAAGTCGCTTGATAGTAGATTCACTTACTTTATAACGTAGAGACAACTCATGAATTGTCTGTTTCTCTTCCGTATAGGCTTTCCAAACAACATTGCTCTTAAGATACATTTTACCTCGGAACTGGCAGCCACAAACCATGCATTTGTACAACTGGATTCCTTTACGCACACCGTTTTTCTTTGTTATCGGAGAGTGGCAGTTGGGACACTTTTTTTATTCATTGGAATGTCGATTTTAGGGATTTTGAAATGCACGCAAAGTTACTGTGAATCGGACAAGTCTGCAAGTGTCAGCCTGCAAAATGACCTATTGAGCATTTTCAAAAGTAAATTTTGCATTTCAAAGATTTGAAATGGCCACATCACCTGTGTTTATCGGGGATGTGGCCATGTCGTAGCCTGCAAATTGACCTATAGGTCTAATTTTTTTATGCTTAAAAAGTTTTATCGGACAGTAATAAAATTATAACCATGGGCAAAAGTACACATCATCATTTATGTAGATGATGATGCCATAGTAGATCCCGATTATATCCGTTCGTATGCAGAACATTTTCATTCTAACCCTGAAACTATGGTAGCAGGAGGTCCTATAGAGCCTTTATATGAGACCAAAGAGCCTTCTTGGATGTCTCCTTATACAAAAGCTCTATTAACTGCATGGATGAACTACGGAGATAAAGTACGGAAGTATCCTAACGGACGTTTTCCAGGAGGAGGGAATGCGGCTTACAGAAAAAGCGTATTTGATAAGGTTGGATTATTCAACACAGAATTAGGACGTAAAGGGTCTGCGCTACTCGCCTCAGAAGAAAAAGACATTTTCGACAAAATGCAACAACTTGGAATGCAAGTATTGTATTTACCATTACCAGTACTACACCATATCATTCCTCAAACAAAATTAGAAGAGCCATATTTCAATCGTTTAACTTTGCAAATTGGGCGTAGTGAACGAATGCGAACTAAGAGCATATCTCAAAGCAAATATGTTAAACGAAGAGTGTAAAATAAACTGTGTCAAGGAACAATAAAAGTATTACGACATAGTTTAAATTATAATGACACACGAAGAAATTGATTACAAGTTGGCCGCCGAACAGTTGCGTACAGGGCAGCCTTTGTTTGGGAAAGGAGGAGCATTGGCTCCCATGTTGGAACGCATACTGAATGCAGCTCTTGAGGGAGAGATGGACGCTCACCTGAGTGTAGAATCTCGAGAAAGCGGCAATCGTCGCAACGGCAAGATGTCCAAGACAGTCCAGACGCAGTATGGCGAAGTTACCGTTGAAACTCCACGAGACCGTGATGGCAGTTTTGAACCTCAAACAGTGCGAAAGCGTGAGACAATACTGGCCGAAGGCATGGCGGACCAAATTATCGGCATGTACGCCTTTGGTACGAGCACCAGAGAAATTAGCCAATACTTTGAACGTGAGTTCAATACAACACTGTCTGCTGAGACTATCAGTGCGATAACAGATCGTGTACTTCCTGAAATAAAAGAATGGAAGTCACGTTCTTTGGAATCTGTCTATGCTATCTGTTGGCTTGATGCCGTCCACTACAAGGTAAAGGATGAGAGCGGCCGTGCCGTTACTCGCGCCATCTACAATGTACTAGGCATCAATAAGGATGGGCACAAGGAACTACTTGGAATGTACGTTGCCAGAAGCGAAGGCGCTAATTTCTGGTTAGAAGTACTTGCCGACTTGCAAAACCGAGGTGTAGAGGACATCATGATATGTTGTGTAGATGGTCTGAAAGGCTTCCCCGATGCCATCCAAAGCGTATTTCCCAACACGGCAGTCCAACTTTGTATTGTACACCAGATACGTAATTCCATCAAATACGTTGGCAGCAAGCATCAGAAGGAGTTTCTCAAAGACTTAAAACTTGTCTATGGGGCAGTAAGCAAGGATGCAGCAGAGACAGAACTGGACAATCTTGAAATCAAGTGGGGCGAGCAATATCCCATCGTCATCAAGTCATGGCGCGACAATTGGGAACGATTGACAGAGTATTTCCAGTACACCAAAGAGATACGTCGTCTAATCTATACGACCAACACAGTTGAGAGCTATCATCGCCAAATACGCAAGGTCACGAAGAACAAAGGAGTGTTCCCGTCTGATACTGCATTAGAGAAACTCGTCTATCTGGCTTATCGTAACATTTCAGAGAAATGGACTATGCCTCTGGCGAATTGGGCTCTCATCTCACAACAATTGGCCATCAAATTTGGTGATAGATATGAAATCATGTAACTTTGCAAGCAAGAAAAAACTCAGCAGGAAACCATGCATGGTTTCCTGCTGAGGGGAGTAAGGTAAAAAATAGCTTGACACAGTTCTGTTTACACAACCTGTTAACGTTTGTTTTTCGAAGGCGTAAAGTGGTGCGGGACATTAGTTCTTTTGTGTTGCTACACACTTCAGTTTCAGCCTATGAAAGGCTGGAAACTTGTTCTTTTCCGTAAAAATGTAACAGCAGGGTTGCTTGGGGGATAGTAAATCTAGGAGATTTCAAGCATCCGATCTAAAAAATTTCTAACTTGATTATCTTTCCCTTTTTGGTCATCAACTTCTTTCCAACAAGACCCATTAATTGTATGAAGCCAAGACTTATCATCAAAATATTCTAAAGAATCTCCGTGTCTATCCCCTCCATCTCTCAACGGTTCTATACATTCAGTAGGAAAATTAAGTTTATTAAGATCCAATGAAGAATATAAACTATACCAATTACCTCCTCCAGAGTCTAAATAGAATTTATCTGGAGTAACTGGCATAAAGTCAACTTTCTTTTCTCGGACATAATCATACCGAAAAAAAGACATAATAGCAGATAAATACCAGCATTTATCTCTTAATCGAAGAGGACCATATATAGGCTGATTTTGGAGTTTATTTAAAATTGACATCTTTGTTATTGGAAACAAATCGTGATCAATCTGCCCAAAAATGAATGGTTGCCGTTCTTTTACAATATGCTTATAGGTGTAATTCAAAGCTGCAGCATGAGAATATGATGCACCGACCCAATTTAAATAGTTTTTAGGAAGACCAACATAGGCTATTTTTTCTTTAGAGCACCATTGCTGTAATTGCAATCTAGCATTATCATCGGTTGAGTTATCCACTATGATGTGACAATATTCATCACACAAAAACTTACGCAAAAATTGACTCTGATAACGTATTAATTCTACGTTATTGAACGCGACCGTAATAATATCAACGCTCTTGCTTGATAATGGTTCAAGCGTTAAATTCAGCATCAGAATAGGCTTTTTAACTAGTGTAAAAAACTCTAAAGTTCTTACTAATGCCCGAAATAAAATGCGTTTAATCGTCATAACATTCTAAAATTTTAAACTAAAGTAACAGAAAAATCAGGAATCCTATAAAAATTTTTAGAAACGCCTATAACTTCGATCAGTAGTATGAACTATACGAGTTTTATAATCTTTGGCGTCCCAATTTTTGATTGGTGTCATATATGAATCAGAATATATTGCACGCAACCACTCATCTGTTTTTATAGGCATGTAAACCTTTAGACCTAAAAAATCTCTCAATTCAAAATCAGACACAGGAACATAACTGCGATCGCAAGGAAAACCATCTGTAGCATTAGCCTCCTTCCACTCTTTAAACTCATGCTTTCGGGCTATTATACTATAATAATCATCTCCTTCTTGAAAATAATAAAAAACATCTAAATGTAATTTTTCATAAACGTAAGTTTCTTCAAATACTTGTCCGTCAGCAAGAACATTTTGACGATATAGTTGAAAGCCTGCATTTGTCATTTTCTCATGCAAATCCTTTGGGAGTTTATCTGCAAGTACGCCCAAATCAATATCTGGATCATAAGAAATAAAGCCTTTGTCGCGATATGCTCCAAGTAATGCACCATAAGTAAGAAATGCTTGCACATGCATCTGATTAAACACTTTATTTGCAGCATCCAGCATTTGCAAGCCATTTTTACGCATACGGTGCGACTGTATTTCAAACTTAATTCGGTTGATGAACTCAACAATTTTTTTATAAATCCCTAATTTTAGGGCTATTTTAACGAGTAAGTCTCTCATATATTTTATTGGCAAAAAAAACATCATGAAGTCCTAGACCTATATTATATGCAAGAATACGCTCTTCATCCGATTTTCGTGCAATAATACGATTAAGTAAAACTTCACTTATTTCATTAAAACATCTAAATTGATTAAAATATTTAAAACCTGACACATGGGCAGTGTCATCAGCAAAAACATGATCAAAAAAAAGATCGCAATTTTGAAAGCCTCTCGTGTGAATTGGGACGAGTAAAACGCCTTTCTTATACAAATCATTTTTTTCACAAAACAAAGTAGGCATTTCAGTTACGGCAGAAACAACAACATCCGAATCTTGAATCAGGTCTTCGTTATTCTCCACTATTACAAAACGAACATTTGAAAATGCAGAAAAGAGATTGATAAAATCATCCGCTTGTCGCTTATATCTTAAAAGTTTACATGTTATCTGTTTTTGTAATGGCAAAGTTGATAACAAACATTGCATGGTTGCAATAGCAGTACTACCTAAACCTACAAATGCATAAACATTTGCGCAAGAGGACTGTAACGTATTAATTGTTAACGCCGCAACGGCTCCCGTTCTCATTTGTGTTATCCAATCTGCAGACATTAACGACAATAAAATTCCTGTAGAAGCCTGATATAATAACACATCAGATCGTAAAGAAGGTTTATTTCCAGCAATACGAGATACAACTTTCACTCCAAACCTATCATACTCAGGAGGCAATAAGCACGGCATTGTATTAAAAAAATCGCTCTTTTGAGGATGTAAACTTATCTTTGGGGGAACTTGAGCATCATATTTCATGCAGAACGATTCTTTCACCCATTTTACACATTGAATGGGAGAAATAGACAACCCCCTTATCTCTTCATCGGTTATATACTTCATATTAATCTAAGAGCTTCAACAAGTTTATTATTATCATGAGTACCACGAACTGCAATGCGGATATAAGCTCCGTTGCACTTAGAAGAGCAATCTTTTATAAGTATATTGTGTTGCTTAAGCAATTGCGCAGCCAATTCCCGAGGTGTGTGAGGATTCAAAACTTCACATAGGAAATAATTCGCTTCCGAAGGAATAACACGCAAAAATTTAATAGCAGACAACTCTTCCTGAAATCTTTTTCGTTCTATGCGAAATTCATCCATTGCTTGTTGGTAACAACGTTCATATTTGCCCAATATTTGCAAGAAAAACTCTGCAAAGGAGTTTATATTCCAAATGGAAACTGAACGACGGATGTTAGTCATTAACTCAGCATTTGACGAGGCCAATATCCCCAATCGCAAGCCAGGGACTCCATATGATTTTGAAATGCTTTTGATTATCACTAAACAACCAAATTGTTCCAAAACCTCATTGCAAATAAAAGTTGGGTGCTCGCACGAAAAATCGATGAAACTTTCATCTAGTATAAACATAATGCCACGCTCTTCACACCACTGAGCAAGACGCAAACAATCTTTGTACGGGATATAATTACCCGTAGGATTATCAGGATTAACCAGAACTAATGAAGATATTTTTTTATCTTCGAAATATGTCATTAAATCATCTGCAGAATAAGAAAATTGAGGTGTTTTTATTTGATAATCAACCACCTGCTCTGGACTTAAACGATTAGGATATTCCTCAAATGTTGGACGTACTATGCCAACCTTCCCTTGGATTTGTTCAAATAAGACCTTAATCAATTCTGCAGCTCCATTGCCTACAGTCACATAATCTTGCTTAACTGAAAAATCCTTGGCTGCAAGAAGACTATTAACGCGTTGCCCAGAAGGATACTCAGTGAGTATTCTTTGAAAACTTGCGGCAAGTTCTTCTCGTAAGCGCTGATTTGGAAAATAAGGATTAACTAAATAGCAAAAATCTAACATATGGGGATAACGCCAGTATCCTCCATAGCGAGAACACAACAAATCATACTGATGATCTGTAAATATTGATTCTGCAATATCCAAATCTTGGACATCATCAATTTCATACCATTGTTCTCCAGTTAAAGGTAACGCCCTTATGCTCGATCCATCTAACATTGTAATCACACGAAGTACTTGTTCATAGTATTCGTTTTTACCTAATGCAGTACAATATGCCTCCAGAAAAGGGACGTACATTTTAGATGAAAATTGTTGAGAGAACTTATATACGTTCACAGTTTTATAATAGAACGGAATATCTTCATACTTAAATTGACTATTAGGAATGAACCGTTGGATGCGATTTTCGTTGTCTATAGTTACCACAGTGCCATCCATCCAACTTTCATATTTATCCACCAATGCCAAATCTGGATAAGGGTGATGCAACAATTTTTCAATAACAACATCTTCCATTATCAAGTCAGATTCGAAAAGTAATGTGTCTTCTTCTGTAAGATATTTCTTTGCCAAATACAAGGAATAGATATTATTAGTTTTATCATACACTGTATTTTCAACGAATTCGACAGGAGTTCTTATAACCAAGGAAGAAAGATGTTTTTTTAGTTCGTTAGACTTATACCCAACGACTAGTACAATACGAGACAATTGAAGGCTATCTAATTGCCGCAATAGACGACTGATGAGTGTTTCTCCGCCCACCTCAATCATACACTTGGTGTTGCCCTTAGTTAAATCACCTAGGCGTTTTCCCATTCCTGCTGCTAATATAATTGCTTGCATAAAACTTCCAAAGTCTATTTATATTGCCAAAAGTATTAATTTTTGTGAAGATAAAAGGATTGAAGAGAAATTTTTCTTACGTTTGAAGATTTACATTAAGTCATGCTATTCATTTCCTTTTAAAACGCAAAACGACCCGCTATCAGCGAGTCGTGTATGCTTTGTAAGATACTGATTACAACTTGTTAACCATCTTAGCCAACTTAGACTTCAAATTGCCTGCTTTGTTCTTGTGGATAACGTTCTTCTTTGCCAACTTGTCCAACATAGAACTTACTTTTGGAAGCAATTCTACTGCAGCTTCTTTTTCTTTTGTTGCACGCAACTTGCGAACAGCGTTTCTCGCAGTCTTTGCGTAGTATCTATTTTCCAATCTTCTTTTATCAGCCTGTCTGATTCTTTTGATTGATGATTTGTGATTTGCCATCTTGTATATCCTTTTTATTGTTAGTAGCCCATAGGAGAATCGAACTCCTCTTTCAAGAATGAAAATCTTGCGTCCTAACCGATAGACGAATGGGCCTTACCATCATTGCAACCAGTCTTTATTTCTGTTTTGCGTTGCAAAGGTATCGCTTATTTTTGATTCTGCAAACATTTCCGAGGTTTTTTTTTGAAAAAAATTAATGTTTTTATTCTATAGTGTAGTAAATGTCTGAGAATCATTATTTTACAACTTGGGCTTTTTGTTTTTTTATTTTAACAAAAACGGCAGAAACTTACGTCCGCCGTTTTTGTTACTGTTATAATCGCCTTGTTATTTGCTTTGTTCGCGAGACTTTTCGCCAAGATAGCCGCCGTGATGGCGTTTTGCGTATTCAGCGTTGGTGAAAGATATAGCTTTCATTGTGCTAACCACAAGGATGTCGCCAATAACCGTCATCACGGTGGTGGAAGTGGTAGGAGTCAGTCCGAGCATGCACACCTCTTTCGGGTTGCCGGTGAAGAGGCATATATCAGTATCTTTTGCAAGCTGGCTCTCTTTGTTGCCGGTGATCACAATAAATTTCAAGTCCGGATGCAATCCGCGCGCCAGAGACACAAGTTCCACGATTTCGCGTGTCTTGCCAGAGTTTGAGATGAGGAGCATCACATCGTTAGGCTGGATTACGCCCAGGTCGCCGTGCTGCGCTTCGCTTGGGTGCAGAAATACGGACGGCGTTCCGGTCGAGCTGAACGTTGTGGCGATGTTCATCGCAATCTGTCCGGCCTTGCCCATGCCGCTTGTCACAAGTTTGCCCTTTTTATTGTGGACTTGCTCGACGATTAAGTTCACAGCCTTTTTGTAGTCGTCTGTAACCGGAATGTTGAGGACAGACTCCGCCTCATGTCTGAGTATCGCTTTTATATCTTCCATACTTTATTATATTTATTTTGCAAAGATAGCATCATGACAAATAAAATTTGCGAGAATAGCGCATTTTTTTATCTGAAAGTTGAGAAAGATGTCAGGCATCTGACTCTTTTTCCAGCTCGTAGAAACATTCGAACACATCATTAACCGGAGTTATTTTCTTTCGGTATATATTAGGAGTGAACCTTTCAGCGAAAGCCTGTTCCATTTGTGCGATGAGATGGTCGTAAAAACCGTTCTGATTAAACAGAATGACGCGCTTCAGGTGGCACCCTATTTGTCCGCAGGCCACAACGTGAAAGATTTCGTCCCAAGTCCCGAATCCGCCGGGCAGGGCTACGAACACGTCTGCCGTCTCCATCATGCGGTTTTTCCTCTCCACCATGTCGGCAGTTATTATAAGTTGGTCTGCGGTGCGGCTTGCAAGTCCGTTGTCGTACATCATCTGAGGTAAAATGCCGATGACGCTGCCTCCTGCGTTTTTTACGCTTTGGGCAAGGCACTCCATAAGCCCTTGAGCAGTTCCTCCATAGACAATAGAATGTCCGTTACGCCCAATCCATTCGCCAAGCCGTTCTGTTTCATTGTAATAGACTGGCTCCAAATTATCACTTGCCGAACAAAAAACTCCTATTTTCATGACACAGTCCGTTTCTTGCCGTAAATATATGAAATATTTTAAAAGATTTGCGAAGAGATGTGTAAAAATTCTTACATTTGCGAAATAAAAGCCACTCCCTTGCGTTGTTTTTTGTGCGTAGAGGTGTGGAAACTTGTTCATTTTGAGGCTCTCTTTTAAGCGGCTTCTATAAATTATAAATTAGTGCGAGGTGATTTAGAAAGACGTTTTGTTTAGGCTGATTATATTTGCGAAGGAGCGATGCGGATACAGCATCGGCAAATATGAGCAAGGCGGATAAAATGGATTGATGCAGAGGCGTCCGGACATAATTTATAAAAAAGGCCTTTGGGGAGTCTGTTTTCTAAGAATGGCAGTTTTGTTTTGAATGAATAAAAACATTTGAATTTATAAATATCTAATTAACCAATGAAACGACATTTTTTATTAACGCTATTAGCATGTTTGCTCGGCGTTCAGGTTTTCGCGCTTGATTATTCGAACGAAAACAGCTGTTACAATAACAATTACGTAGCAGAATGGGGAAAACTAAAACTCGTAGGAAACCAACTTTGCTCAGAGTCAGGACAGCCGGTGCAGCTAAGAGGCTGGAGTACTCACGGGAAAAATTGGCAAGGTGAATGCTTCAACGGGAAAGATGATTTCGAAGGAATGAAAAAGAAGGGTGCGAACATCGCCAGAATTGCAATGTACCTCATCAACGGTGGTAATGAAGACATAAACTGGGTAAAAGATTGCATCAAATGGACCAACGATCTGGGAATGTACTGCTTGGTCGACTGGCACATGCTGACTCCGGGAAACCCTAACGACGGAGCTTATGGAAACCCTGCAAATTTCTTTTCTCAAATCTCTTCTTGGGTAAGTCAAAACAAATTCAAAAATGTATTGTACGAAATATGCAATGAGCCAAACGAAGATACGGAAGGTGACATCTACCGTCCGAATGTATGGTCGCAGATCAAAACATATAGCGAAAAGGTGCTTCCTGCAATTGCAAGTGGAGACCCGGGAGCGGTAGTTCTCGTGGGAACTCCTCAGTGGGACAAGGCACTGGTGTTCCCTATGGAAGATCCAATCAACACATACGGTCTTGACGTGATGTACACTTTTCACCACTATACTTGCGACCAGCAACAATTCCTCGGACTCTTGTCAAGTGCGGCCGCGTTCATTCCTGTGTTCGTTTCTGAGTGGGGATTGTCTGAAGATGATGGAGGTGACAACGGAAAAGTCTGCGAAGATGGAGGTGACAACCTAATGAAGGTCTGCAACGGCGAAAATTTAGGTAACCAAAAAATCAGCTGGTGTAACTGGAGCTGGTCTTCTGATTATAGAAGTTCTTCTGCTCTTCGTGGTTGCGGAAACTACAGCGAAAGCAATCTGACTCAATCTGGCACCTACATCACCAAACAAATGCGCAAAGGAGACGCTTTTATCTCTTCTCAATCTCAACCATACGAAGAGGCTCAGCCTATCAAGGTTGGTCAAGACAGCTATATCGCTTTGGAAAAATATGATGAAGGCGGACAGAATAATGCGTTTTTCGAATATGACGACGAAGGCTGGCTTTTTGGCATCAATGGTACTTGTAATGCGGGCGGAGAGGCTAGGAAGGACGAGTGCGTGGATTTGGGTACAACAGGCAAGGAAGAGCCTTTCTATTACAACTTGGGTTACGTGGTTGCAGGCGAATGGGTCAAATATACTGTGAACGTTGAAAAGGAAGGCATTTATGAGTTTGAAACATACACTAACAATCACATAGACAATAATGTGTTTGGTATTTGTGTGGACGGAGAGAGCGCTATTGTGGATGAAAACGGCAATGACACTTATAAGGCGCTGAAGCTCAGAACCAGCGGAAATGGTGACGCAAATGACGGTTATGGAGATTGGGGATGGACAACTCCTTACTCGCAGCACAAAGACGGCAAGTTCTACATCCGATTCAAAAAAGCTGGCATTCAGACGCTTGGCATATCGTTCATGTCGTCGTGCGCAGGTCTTGGCTCACTTAAGATTAAGGCTCTGAACCCTACAAACAACATCAGCGTGAAGAGTGATGTAGAGGTTCGCGTTTGGCCTAATCCGGTAGAAAACGGAAACTTCAGCATCAGTTTGAGTGAAGACGCAAAGGTGTCCATCGTATCATGTCAGGGTGTTTGCGTGTTTGACAAGTATCTTGAAAAAGGTGAAAATTCGATAAACGCTTCTTTCCCGGCCGGAGTATATATGCTTTCGGTTAAGACGGAAAACAGCAGCGTGGTTAAAAAGCTTATCGTGAAATAAGTTTGATGCGCATAATGGCAAAAGGTCGTCAGAAAAGTCTGGCGGCCTTTTTTATTCCATGCGGTTTCGTGTTTTTTGCAAAGGAAGAAATATCTTATCCAAGGCAAGTTGCTTATCTTACTCATATTCACTCGGTAACGATGCTTTGACCTAATTTATTGAAATTGCCCAAATAAAAAATGTAATTTGCAGGAGTTTTATTGGATGTTAAAAGTATATTCATTATCTTTGCAAAATTTAAAGGCTTTGGTGGCAGTTATATAATGAGGTTCGGGCTGCTTGCTATGCAAAAAAAATGAATTTATAGAACCTCTCGGAATTTCTAATAATGGCAAAACAGTTATTGGTGGACTTTTATGGTTGTGATGATACTGCGCTAAACAGCATCGACGTGTTAACTGCAATTGTAAGAAAAATTGTTGATAGAATAGACTCCGTGATAGTAGAGGAGAGTTTTCACCTGTTTAAGCCTCACGGTATAACCTACGTTGCAATTATTGCGAAATCTCACGTTTCGATACATACATGGCCTGAAAAAAATACAATCGCTCTAGATATTTTCTCGTGCGACGACGACCTTCCTCATGATTTTGTGGACGAATTGAAGGAGGATTTTCATGCGAAAGAGTATCAGATGAATATGGTTCAACGAAACGTTTAATGCGAAGAGTACGGTGGAATCTGCATGCAAGATAGGCAAATATAGGTTATTGATGCTGACAACCTTGATAATTTCGGGTTGTTCGATTTGTTATGAATTAATTATCAGTGCATTAAGCTCTTTCTTGAAGGGAGACAGCGTGCTGCAATATTCCATAACCATCGGTATCTATATGTCTGCAATGGGTTTGGGTTCATATCTAAGTAAATTTCTGAAAAAGAACCTCTTCAACTGGTTCGTCCTTGTGGAGATAGGTGTCGGAGTGGTTGGCGGACTGAGCACGCTGATTCTGTTTCTGGCGAATATATATCTGGCTAACTATCAGATTGTAATGTATTCAACCATACTGACGATCGGTGTCTTTGTGGGAATGGAGATTCCTATTCTTACCCGCATAATTGAAGATGACGAAAAGAACTTGCGAGTCACCTTGTCGTCCATTTTCAGTTTTGATTATATAGGGGGATTGATTGGCTCCATCGCGTTTCCGCTTCTGCTGCTTCCTCATTTAGGCTATTTCTGCACATCGTTTTTAGTTGGCTCGTTAAACATAGTCATCTCTCTTGTGATTATTCTGAGCTATAAAGAGCGCCTGTCGCACTACCGCAGATTTCTGGCCGTCACGATTGCCGTCCTGGCTGCTATGCTGACCGGAACAATCTTCTCCGAAAACATCTCGCGCGTGGTGGAGGGCGGCTTATATAGAGACAAAGTGGTTTTTGCGCGTCAAACCAGATTTCAGAACATAGTGATGACGAAACATCGCGACGACCTCCGACTGTTCATCAACGGCAATGTGCAGTTCTGTTCGGTGGACGAATATCGTTACCACGAGGCTTTTGTGCATCTGGCCATGTCGAAGGCTCCAAAGCGGGAAAACATCTTGGTGCTGGGCGGCGGCGACGGTCTGGCAGCCAGAGAGATTTTCAAATATCCGGAGGTGAAGAGAGTCACTTTGGTTGACCTGGACAAGGAAATTGTGCGTATCTGTCGGGAGAATAAAGAGATAGCTAAGCTGAACAACTACTCGCTGGACGACCCAAGGATGGAGATTGTCAATGCTGACGCGTATAAATTTTTGGAAGAGAATCGTTTTAAGTATGATTTAATATTTGTGGATTTGCCGGACCCTAATAACGAGGTCTTGAATAAATTGTACACAAACGTCTTTTATCGTCTGTGCAAGGCGTCTTTGACGGACTGTGGCTTGCTGACCGTTCAGTCCACCAGCCCGTATTATGCGTCGGACGCATTCTGGTGCATCAGCAAGACCATTAAAAGCGAAGGTTTCAACGTGTTGCCTTATCATCTTGAGGTGCCAAGCTTCGGAGACTGGGGCTTTAATCTTGCGTCTATGCAGCCGATTGAGCCTTCTTTTGATATAATTGAGGACACGAAATTTTTAACGTCGGACAATGTTCCGTCTCTTTTCGTATTTGGCAAGGACGAAAAGCCAAGGCAGGATATTTGCGTGAACTGTCTGTCTAAACCGATTTTAATTAATTATTACATAAACGCTGGAAAAAGGTGGCATTAAAATTTATAGCTTATGAGTGTACGATTTAATGTGGGTGACACCGTTTCTGTAAACGGCACCAATTATTATGTGAATGGAATGCTTGTGTTTTCGTCGAAAGACGGAAGTGTGTGGCCCGAATATCTTTTGAGAAATGTTTTGAACGGAGATGAGCGTTGGCTATGCACTGACGAGAACTGTATGTTATGGGAAGTGTTGAGGTCGAAGCCTGACATGACCGGGTATGAGAGTGTTGAAAGTGGCGACGAAACTGTAACGGACGCTTATGGTGATGTGGATTCGGACCCGGGGGATAGCGCTTGTTACGATGATTATTATAACAGATACAGCAACTCTTACATCTCTGTGGAACGTTGGGACGACGAGACTGAGTACTCGAAGGGTGTTCCTGTGGACCCAAGTCA
The DNA here is from genome assembly GCA_937915765.1 of uncultured Bacteroidales bacterium. GTDB lineage: Bacteria > Bacteroidota > Bacteroidia > Bacteroidales > Paludibacteraceae > RGIG9379. Next base: position 14,719 of record CALGHE010000071.1, read on the forward strand.
AATACAATTGATCAAGGCAGGAGATGGGGTTGTTCCTGAGAAAAAGAAGTCTAAAAGCAAGATTTGGCTGATTGCGCTTGCCGTAATTGCTTCGTTTTTCGGCTTTAAGCATTGCGGTTCTTCGCAGCAATCATCGCCGGCTATAGAGCCTGGCCTGAGCAACAACGCTAATTATGAACTTAAGACATATCTGACAGGTTCCGGTAAGGAGCATGCGCAGGTGTATGGCTCCACTGCGGGCAGTTCGGTAGATTCTGTTACCAAGGAGATTATCAAATATATAGAAGGAAACACAACTATGGTCTATGAAAATCCTATAGACTCAGCTTCTGTCGCGATTGTCACACAGAAAGAGTACTGCGTTGTTTATCCGGACTCAATCTCGAACCAGACGCTTGTTCATGTATGTAACAAAAATTGGGCGTCTGAAAACTCGCAGACACCTTTGTATCACGCAACTGAGTGCACTAACGAATTTTTGAGGTCGCTGCATATCTATGATGTTCACGGAGAGGACTCTTTGAGGAAGAGCAGCCACTATCATCACCGTCATTCAAGCGGATTCCTTTCTGGTTTCCTTTTGGGCCGTGCGATGTCTAATAGATATAATGACTATTCAAACTCTATACGTCAGACTTCTGTCAGCTCACGACGCTCTTCTGGCGGCGGCTACGGTGGAGGCGGAAAATAACGCGCAGCGGTTCCGCCAACAAATAAACAGACCGGCTGATTTTGGCTTGTGGCTAAAGTCAGCCGGTTTGCTATTAGATACTTCGGGGAAACGACATAAAGCAGATATATCTGTCTAAAATTATTAAAGCGCCTTTAGTCCGACAATTGATGCAATCAGTGTGAAGGTGAACAGCAGTCGCCAGAACGTCACCGGCTCATGAAAAACAAATATGCCAACTAAAACTGTCCCGACTGCTCCAATCCCCGTCCATACAGGATATGCGATTCCGATAGAGAGAGTTTGTGTCGCCTTTGCCAAAAGTGACATGCTGACAATTGAAAAAACGATGAAACCTGCAATCCATAACCACCATGCCATTCCATCAACAGACTTTGCCCGTCCTAAACAATAGGTGAACCCAACTTCACATAGACCTGCAACAATCAAAATAATCCAATTCATAATTCTCTAACGCATCTTCTGAGGGCTGCGGCAATTGCCGGCGACTCCTTCTAAGACTGCGCAAAGATATTATTTATCAGACTCTTTTGCAAAAGATTCTTTTTATCACTTCACAACCACCTTTCTGCATTCCGGACCGACTTTTACTATGTACAGTCCCGGAGCCGGAACAGAAACCTCCGCAACATCTGAATTGGCAGTTTTAGAAGCTATCTTTGTTCCTAATACAGAGAATATTTCTACTTGACAATCTTTGTCAATATTCTGCAGAACGATGTTTTTGCCGTAAACGCAAATCTGCAGATTTGCTCCATTCGCCTGCGTCTGTTCAGCAGAAGTCATCTCGCAAGCCACGCTGCCGTTAGGGGCGAGCGGGGTGGCGGTGAAAACAACGTTGCCGTCCAGTCCTACGCACTCGTCGAATAAGGCCAAGCTGTCATGGCCGTCGGCAATGCGGCCGAAGGACAATCCGGAGCTGTGCGGCTCATAAGTCAAGGAGCTGAGAAGCTCCAAGCTGTCACGATAATAGATTGTCAGGGACACAGTTTCCGGCACGGTAGCGGCGAGTTTGAAGTTGAGGTGCAGCGGACCTCTCTCCGGCTCATTGTCCGCCCAAAGAAGCTTATATCCGCGAGCCGGCACCACAGTCTCCGCAAAACCCTTAGGAATAGTGCATTTAGCGGCCTTAGTCACGTTTTCGAATACCAGTCCGGCAAGGTCTATGTCTCGGTCTTCGCCATTATAGACCTCTATCCAGTCCGGCGTTTCGCCCAGTTCGTCTTCAACAGTTTGGTTAGAGGCGCAGACTTCGTTCAGATAGAGAGCCGCAGGCACCACAAAGTCCGTGTCGTGCTCAAAGTAGATGGAGAACTTCAGAACATCAGAGGTCGCAACGGCGGCCATCACATCACCAATATACTTAGAGCCATTTTCAAGCCTGACAACAGAGTCGTTGATTGCCCACATCCGAATCTTATATCCAGCCGGAACAATAGGTTCAACTTTGACCCTCTCGCCCGAATATCGCCAAGTGTTGTATTTCAGAGACTTAACCTCTCTTTTGTTAAGCAGGAACTTGAAGTCAGGAGTCTCCGAATTAGGGAAAACCGGCCTTATCTTTATAGTCACGCTGTCATCGCCCAAGCCAAACTCTTTTTTGAGCTGGTCAACAACATAGCCCTTTCTCACCTTTGCAAAGTTGCGCATCTCTTCCACGATTTTGTCAAACTCGTCCTGGCTGCCGGGCGCGCCCAAGAAACCGCTGTTTTTGATAGTTGCGCACATGTCAAGTCTTGTCAGATTCCAGATTGAATCAAGCTTAGTGTCTATCCTTTCGTCTGTGAACTGATTTTCAAGTCTGTCAAGATATTGGTCGAGGAACTTCCATCTGAAATCCTCGTTCTTCAGGCATGACTTCAATAGCGTCCACATAGGCTCGTTGCCTTTTTCAGAAGTGGCAAACTTAATCATGTCCTTATCCACAGAGGTAGCCTTTGACAGGCCGAAATCCGTGTCAAAAAGAATCCAGCGGAATCTTCCGCCATCATGTTTCCTCCAAAGCTTTGTATTGTTAGAGACCCAGTCCGTATTGCCGACATACTGTTCAATAATCTGATAATCGACATACTCGTCAATATCCATCATCGCGTTCAACTCATCATAAAAATCTTCGCTCTCATAATTGTTGCTGGCGTAATCAATCATCTCGTCGTAAGCCTCCCTCGTTCCGGCTTCGCACTGGTAACCATAACCGGCGCTCACGCTCATGAAATCGATTTCCTCCTTTTTGAGCCCGTAGTTATGTTCAACATAATCCTCGTTGGTCCGTTCAGTAAGAATCATCATGCCATAAAAAGCTCCGTTAAGATAAAAAGAGACCGGCTGCGCCACTTGCACATCAAGGTTCATGCCTTCTGTAAGGCTCTGGATAAACATATCCCTCCAGCGAGGCTGCACATACGAATAGCCATTGCCCCCGTTACGAAGCGCGAGGCTCTCATATTTCTTATATTCACGAGAAGGGAAAAAGTTATCATACTTCATCTTAGAATTTCCGGAACGTTTGTTCGCTTTGATTTTCAGGCTTTTAGCGACATGAATTCTTGTGCATCCTCCATAAACGCCAATTTCCACCTCCTGATTGTCAACCACCTTGCCGTTCAGCATATATTCAAAATTAGCAGAGCGAGTCCAGTCTCGGTTAAAGTTGTAAAGCTCCCTGTAGCAGCTGCCCGGCACACCGTTCGTGCCCTCCACATAAATGCCAAGCGAGTCGCTGAACATATCCACATTATTAACTGAAAGCGAAACGATAGGAAGCCTTTCGCCGGCGCCCTTGCAAGCGTCGTAAAACTTGTCCGAATATATAAAGCTGCCGGTAAGAATTTCGCTGAACAGCATGCCGTCCTTATATGCCCTTGCGCGCACCACCGTTGTTTTATCTACCGAGAATGCGCCTTCATACTTTGTTCCGGTCTCCATAGTGGGAGCGTCTCCGTTCAAGGTATAATAGATTTGCGCTCCGGCAGTTGCGCAAGAAAGCTCAACACTTAGACCTTCTTCATACATGCCGGGCTTGTTGCTTGCAAACGCAGGCTTCGCAACCCTGTTGGAGATAGACGTGACCAAAGGGTCGTTGTCTTTCCCCGGCGTAGGAATCATGAATCCCTCTTTGCAGTAAGCGATGTGCGGATATTGTTTAGGATAGGCGAACTCTATCGTCTCTTCACCTTTTGAAAGCGAAACCGAACCAGCGTCCGCCGTGAGTTTCTCTTTCACACTTCCGGCGTAATTGCTGCCAACCAGCTTTGCCGACATGCTGCTCGACTCCTCCTCGCCAAAAAACAGCAGCGAATAGCCGTTTGGCAAGACGTGCGAAGAGTCCAGCGTCAGGCTCCAGTCCAGCTCGCCCTCCTTCACGTTCGATACCGTCCAGCCCTTCAGGTCCAGCTCTTCGCCATCATTATAAAACTCGATGTAACCGTCGTAATTATATTTGTCGCTTACGATGGTGGAAACATTGCTCGGCATGATTTCCGTAATGCGAACAGTAGCGTCTGCATTAGAAAAACACGAGAATAGTATTAATATTTGTAATAATCTTTTCATGCTGTGTAAATTTGATATTCGCAAATATAAGACATTATCACACAAATCCTAATAAGTTGAGGGCAAATTGGGCTAAATAATTTGTAAAATAAGAAAAAGTAAGGCTTGGCTCCGTCTAAATGTAACACAGCAAGGAGCTTTGTGCAGCCTTAAAAGCTTATTTAGCCAGCTTAATTTTTTTGTAAAATTACACATTTTATTTAATTTTGTTTATCAGTTTAATTTTATAGCCATGTCAATAGAAGAACTTCAGCAGCGAACTGCTGTCAATATACAGGAGAAGGCAAACCTTATCTGGGCGATTGCCGACAAGTTGGCGGGCACTTACAAGCCCCACGAGTATGGTAACGTCATCCTGCCGATGTGCGTCATCAAGCGTTTTTCTGACACGCTTGCCGGCACCAAGGAGAGGGTGATTGCCAAGAACAAGGAGCTGGACAGTAAAAATATTCAGGTTAAGGATGGCTTCTTGCGTGCTGCATCGGGCTACGACTTCTACAACGTGTCGCCCTTCACCTTCGAGGGACTTTTGTCTGATGCGGAAAACATCGCAGATAACTTCCGCAGTTATCTTAACCACTTCTCTGTCAATGTGATAGATGTTATAGAGAAGTTTGAGTTTGACAAGGAGATTACCAAGCTGTCTAACAACGGAATCCTCTACAATGTGATTTCTGAGTTCTGCTCCAAAAAGGCGTATATGGGCGCGGACGAGATTTCTGCCGTCGATATGGGCTACATCTTCGAAGAGCTGGTGCGCAAATTCTCCGAAAGTTACGACGAGCACGCCGGAGCGCACTTCACCGCCCGAGACATCATCTATCTGATGGCGGAGGTTTTGGTTGCTCCTCAAAAGAACGATTTGCAAGAGGAGGGCATCACCGCCACAATGTATGACATGGCTATGGGAACTTCGCAGATGCTCGACTGCCTCTCCGAAAAACTGTTGCAGATTGATGCAGAGGCGCAGCTGACCGAGTTTGGGCAGGAGCTTAACGAGCAGACCTACGCCATCGCCAAGGCGAACATGCTCATCAAGGGCGGCGACGCTGATAACATGAAGCATGGCAACACCCTCTCTGACGACAAGTTTGATGGCTACAAGTTCGACTATATCATCTCCAACCCTCCGTTCGGTATCGAGTGGAAGAACGAGAAAGCGGCGGTGGAAGCGGAGCACAAGAGAGGCGAGATGGGACGCTTTGGTGCCGGACTGCCTGCCGTGGGCGACTCGCAGCAGCTCTTTATGCTCAACGGCGTGGCGAAGCTGAAGGAGACCGGCCGAATGGCAATTATCCAAAACGGCTCGCCGCTCTTCAAGGGCGACGCAGGCAGTGGCGAGAGCAACATACGCGGCTATCTCTTGGAGAACGACTGGCTGGAGGCTATCATTCAGATACCCAACGACATGTTCTACAATACCGGCATTGCCACCTACATCTGGATTGTCTCTAAAGACAAATCGGCGGAGCGCGCAGGCAAGGTGCAGCTGATAGACGCCTCGAAATGTTGCGTAAAACGCAGAAAGCCGCTCGGCAACAAGCGCAACGAGTTTACGGAAGAGTGCATAAACCTCATCTCCAAAGCGTACAGCAACTTTACGGAGGGCGTTTACGAAGAGGACGCTTTGGTTGTGGAGAGCAAAATTAAATCGAACGACGATTTTAAATATACCAAAATAGTTGTGGAGCAACCCCTTTGCGACGAAGAGGGCAAACCGATACTCAAAAAGGGCAAACCGACGGCAGACAGCAGCAAGCGCGACACCGAGTCTATTCCGTGGACGGAGAAGATTGAGTCATACATGGCAAAGAACGTTTACCCTTACGCGCCTGATGCGTGGATAGATGAGAAGAAATCAAAGATTGGCTACGAAATACCATTCACTCGTGAGTTTTACAAGTATGTTGCGCCGCGCAGCAGCGAAGAGATATTTGCCCACCTTCAAGAGTTGGAAAAGGCAGAAAGCGCGCTGATGGCTAAAATAATGAAAGGGAACTGAGTATGTACACTCCGCCATTTGTTATAACGTCTAAGGCTATAAATCTGATAGCAGAAATTTCGTCGCTCATTGAGCGATACGCGATTCGGCTGGAAATGCAAGACGGCTTGCGTTTGCGTAAGGCAAATCGTATAAAAACCATACATAGTTCGTTGGCGATTGAGGGAAATAACCTATCGGAAGCAGAGGTTGAAGACATCCTGAACGGAAAGCATATTGTAGCCCCTTTGCGAGAGATTCAAGAAGTGAAGAATGCAATCCGCACCTACGAATTGTATGAGACTCTCAATCCGTTTGACATAAACGACCTGCGTCGTGCGCATGGTGTGATGATGGAGGCGCTTACTGAAGATGCAGGAAACTTTAGGCGAGGAGGTGTGGGCGTGTATTCCGAAAAAGGAGTTGTGCATATTGCTCCACCTGCAGAACGTGTGCCGACTCTGATGGCTGATTTATTTGAGTGGTTGCGCTCAACCGACGACCATTTGCTTATTCGCAGTTGCGTGTTTCACTACGAATTTGAATTTATCCATCCTTTTAGTGATGGAAACGGACGCATGGGGCGTTTGTGGCAGTCACTCATCTTAGGAGAGTTGCATCCGCTGTTTGCGCATTTACCAGTGGAGAATATGGTATATGCCAACCAGCAAAACTATTACGATGCTATTCAAGCAAGCACAAAAAACGGCGAGTCCGGACCGTTCATCGACTTTATGCTACAAGAAATTCTGAACACATTAAGTCGGTACAAAGGCGAAAATATTGAAGAAGTTCGGGATAAAATTCGGGATAAAATTCGGGATAACTTCGGGATAACATCGGCACAAATAATAGAGTTTGTATTAACACAACCTGCCATCACGTTAGATGCCATTGCAGAAGAGATGCACTGCACGCGACGGACGGTAGAGAAACATGTGAAAGCGCTTCGCGAGGCAGGCGTATTGCAGCGTGTGGGAGGTAATAAAAACGGACATTGGGAGGTGAATCTATGAGCAGAACAATGAAAGATAGCGGTATTGAGTGGATTGGCGACGTGCCGGAAGAGTGGGAGGTGAGAAAAATTAAATATCTCTCTCAAGTTGTAAGAGGAGGATCTCCTCGTCCCGCAGGAGATTCAAGATATTATGGAGGAAATATCCCTTTTATGAAGGTTGCAGACATCACAAAAGATGATAAAATGTATGTAGATTCTTGTGAATTTTCCATAAAAGAAGCTGGATTATCTAATACACGAATGATTAATCCCCAAACACTTTTACTTACAAACAGTGGGGCAACATTGGGTGTTCCTAAAATTAACACATTTTCTACTACATTCAATGATGGAATAGCTGCGTTTCTAAATTTGAGCAAGAAATTAGACTTAAAGTTTGCTTATTACTCATTAAAGGCAAGGACTAAATTTTTTTTAGATTCCGCTTCGTTGGGTATAGGACAACCAAACCTCAATACAGATATAATTGGTTCAACATTTTTGACTCTTCCCCCTCTCGCCGAGCAGCACCTTATAGCCACATTTCTCGACAAGAAGTGTTCCGAAATAGATTCGTTGATAGAGTTGCAAGAGCAGATGATAGAGGAGTTGAAGGCTTACAAGCAGTCGGTTATCACCGAAGTCGTAACCAAAGGCTTAAACCCCGATGCACCAATGCGTGATAGTGGCATCGAATGGATAGGTCAAATCCCCGAGCATTGGGAGGTTGGAAAGATGAAAAACATAGCAACAGGATTTTCGAATGGAACTTCTACGACACAATTAACTAATGAAGAGAGTCCTTATGCTGTTACTCGTATTGAGACTATTTCAACGGGAAATATCAATTACGAAAAGGTGGGATATGTGCCGTTCTTTGAGGGCATAAACAAGTATGAACTTGTCAAAGGTGATATTCTAATAAGCAACATCAATAGCCTTGAGAGAGTAGGAAATAGTGCAATGTACAACGGAGAGCAAACATTGTATCACGGAATGAATCTTCTTCGTGTTCATACAAACGATAAGATGATTGCTTTATATCTTCATTACTATTTGCGTTCAAAGGCATTTTTGGAGCAGATGAAGTCTTGTTGCAATCACGCTATCAACCAAGTTTCTGTTTCATCTTCAACACTCAAGAACTTGTTTGTGGCGATACCTAACATTGCCGAGCAGCAAGCCATTGCCGACTACTTAGACAAGAAGTGTGGTGAGATTGATGAGTTGATTACCATCAAGCAACAGAAGATAGAGAGCCTCAAGGAATATAAGAAGTCGGTTATTTATGAATATGTGACGGGGAAACGTGAGGTGTAGGGGCGAATCGCATTCGCCCAGTTGCGTGATCGAATATTTACGAATATGTGTGCAGGTACCCGTAGGGGCGAATCGCATTCGCCCAGTTGCATGTCCGCAGTATTCACGGCAGGGTCAAAAAACGCCAAGGCGTAGGGGCGAATCGCATTCGCCCTGTTGCATATCCGCAATATTTACCCATGTAAAAAAACGCATCGTCCCAGTCGAAAAACCTGTCACACTGTGACACATTTTTCGATTAGGAGGCAAAGAATATCAGGCAGGGGGAAGTAGGTATTTGCAGAAAACTTGTATATTTGTAATCGAAAAACCTGTCACAATGTGACATAAATTTCGAATAGGATGAAAAGGATAGAAAGAGAAAAATATCTGAATGATTTGATTTCATTGATGGGAAATGGTATGATAAAAGTCATAACAGGAATGCGTAGATGTGGTAAATCGTATCTTTTGTTTGAGATTTTTTCATCATACTTGGAGAGCAATGGGGTGGCATCTGATCATATTATCAAGATTGATTTGGAGGATTACAAGAACAAGTCTCTAAGAAATCCTGATAACATTTATAATTATGTGGAGAGCAGCATCACAGACAATGATACTTATTACATTCTTCTTGACGAAGTGCAAATGCTTGATGACTTTGTTGATGTTCTGAATGGATTCCTGAAAAAACAAAATGTGGATGTTTATGTGACAGGGAGCAATGCAAAGTTTTTGTCTAAAGATGTTATTACAGAATTTAGAGGAAGAGGTTTTGAGGTGCGAGTATATCCGCTTAGTTTTAGCGAATATATGTCTGTGTATCAAGGCTCGTTGCAGTCCGGTATCAATGAGTACATGTTGTATGGAGGTCTTCCTCAAATCTTGTCATATAATACAGAAGAGCATAAGGCTTTATTCTTAAAGTCTTTGTTTGCAGAGACTTATATAAAAGATATAAAAGAACGTTACAACATAAAAAAGGATGACGATTTGGAAGAGTTGATAAACATAGTCGCTTCCGGAATAGGAACACTGACAAATCCGAATAGGTTATCCAATACATTCAAGAGTGAAAAGAGATCTTCTATATCGTATGATACAGTAAAGGATTACATGGAGTACTTATGCGATTCTTTTATCGTTGAAAAGACAGAACGCTACGATGTGAAAGGGAAGAACTATATCAATTCTCTTCATAAGTATTATTTTATGGATTTAGGGTTGCGCAATGCACGTCTAAACTTCAGGCAGTTTGAAAAGACACATTTGCTCGAAAATCTTATTTACAATGAGTTGAGAATGCGCGGATACAACATAGATGTCGGCGTAGTACCTTCTGTAATAAGGAACAAAGACGGAAACCAGCAGCGCGCCAATTATGAAATAGATTTTGTGTGCAATGCAGGCAGCAGACGCTATTATATACAATCGGCATATCGCATGGAGAGTGATGATAAAATTAAGCAAGAAAAAACATCTCTGTTAAAAGTTGACGATTCATTTAAAAAGATTATCGTTGTTGGAGATGAGATGCCAATCACAAGAGATGATAACGGAATCACGATAATTAATATTTATGATTTCTTATTGAAATCTAACTCATTAGAATTGTAGCACTCTGCGATTTTATTTTATGCAGTCGAAAAACCTGTCACACTGTGACAGATTTTTCGACTGGGAAGTAAAGAATATCTGGCAGAGGGGAGTAGGTATCAGCAGAAAACTTGTAAAAACTTGAAGATTTTTGAAGAATCTACAAGAATTTGCATTACATTTGTAGAAAAGAGATATGTATGATAGAGAGTTTGCCTCAGATAGAAAGTGAAATATGGGCAAAGGCCCCATGTCTGTTGGAAAGCCTTGAAGTGAAGTCGTTGGTCGATGAAATCAACGACGGCTATCTGTATTGGTCGGATGTCAAATATAAAAAAACATCAGGTGGCCTGTCTCCTATGCAACTGTGGGCTTGTGTGAAGTTTAGCAGACAGATTCGTAGCATTAAGGTCTGGGAGAGATATAACATCACTTTCTCTCTGACCAACGCCATGCAAAGGCTGTGCCATGATTTTGACATGAACTTTGGCGGAACTTGGAAAAGCGACTTTATAATACCGAGCAAAAGCAGGGAGCAGTATCTTATTTCGTCGCTGATGGAGGAGGCTATCTCGTCCAGTCAGATGGAGGGCGCATCGACCACAAGAAAAGTGGCAAAGGATATGCTGAGAAAAGAGACCTCGCCCAGAAGTCGTTCCGAGCAGATGATATGCAACAACTACGCTTCGATCCGTTTCATCGTAGAGCATAAGGACGAGCCGCTGACCCAAGAGCTTTTGCTAAAACTCCATTCGCTGATGACCTATAAGACACTTGAGAATGCAAGCGACGAAGGCCGATTCAGAGAAAACGACGACGTGGTTGTGGAACAGAGCATCACTCACGAGGTGGTGCATACACCTCCATCATATACGGAAATACCCGATTTCGTGGAAGAGTTATGCAGATTTTTCAACAGCGCGGGTGATGGTGTATTTGTGCATCCGATTATCAGAGGCATCATTGTGCATTTTATGATAGCTTATGTGCATCCTTTTGTCGATGGAAACGGCAGAACGGCAAGAGCTTTGTTTTACTGGTACATGCTAAGAAGCGGTTATTGGCTGACTGAATATCTCTCTATTTCAAGGATTATTTACAGGTCTAAGACAAGCTACGAAAAAGCGTATCTGCATGCAGAGAAAGATGGCAATGATATAGGCTATTTCATAACATATCATTTGAGGATTCTCGATTTGGCGTTTAAGGATTTGAAAAGTTATATCGACAGAAAAACTAAACAGCAGCAAATGTCCGACTTCCTGAAGTTGGGAGAGATAAACGAACGGCAAGCGCAGATACTGTCGTTGTTGCAGGAGAATCCGAAAACTGTTTTGACAGTCAAAGAACTTCAGAACAGATTTGCAGTCTCTCATCCTACGGTGAAGTTGGACTTGGACGCGCTGGTCGAAAGAGGATTTTTGCAGAGAGTGCCGGTAAACAAAGTAAAAAACAACTATATTAGAGGTGAGTATTTTGATTCGTTGATAAAAGGTAAAACATCTTAAAGTCGTAAAATATAGTATCAGCAGAAAACTTGTAAAAATTTGAAGATTTTTGAAGAATCTACAAGAATTTTCATGCTTTTGCGAAAAAAAATAGTTTAAGAAAGCGAAATAAATTACATAAAACCCCAAGAATTTTTGTGTTGTATGAAATACTTGGTAGGATAGAAAAATACAAAAAACTTATGCGTCAAATATGGATACAACAGGATTGAAAGAAAAAAACTTCGAAAACGATATAGAGGCCTACTTGCTATCTCACGGATATGCAAAGGGCAGTCAGCAGACCTATGACAAGTCAAAGGCTATTGATATGCCACAGCTCATATCATTCATACAAGCCACGCAACCAAAGATGTGGCAGCGTTACTGCAATGTCTATGGCGAGAAGGCGGAGAAGCAGCTCTACACCATCTTTCAGCAAAATGTGGAGCAGAACGGATTGGTGCATGTGCTGCGTTATGGCGTGAAGGACAGAGGCATGGAGATACGGTTTGCCTACTTTGCGCCGGCATCCAACCTCAACATAGATTTGGTGGAGCGTTACAAGGCAAATATCCTTACTTGCACACGTCAGTTCGCCTACTCTGCGCAGAACCATAATACCATTGATATAGTTTTGTCTCTGAATGGAATACCGGTGGTGGCACTGGAACTGAAGAACCAGCTCACCGGTCAGTCGGTGGCAAATGCCCAACATCAGTTTATGTATGACCGCGACGAGAAGGAGTTCTGTTTCCGCTTCAACAACCGTTTTCTTGTCTATTTTGCCGTCGATCTATATGAGGTGGCGATGACAACACAGTTGCAGGGCGAAAAGACCTTCTTCCTGCCCTTCAATCAAGGCTCCAATGGAGCAGGAAATGTGGGCGATGGCGGCAATCCCAAGAGCGAGGCTGGCTATGCCACTTCCTATCTGTGGGAATATGTGCTAAGGCCGGACATGCTGCTGTCTATCTTCCAAAGGTACATCAGCAAGCAGACTTCCGAAAGCATATCGTTAGAGAACGGCAAAAAGGTCACAAAGAAGAGCACTCGCATGATTTTTCCGCGTTTCCATCAGTTAGATGTGGTGGAGAAGCTTGTGGCAGACACGCGGAAGCGGAAAGAGGGGCGCAACTATCTGCTGCAGCATAGCGCCGGCTCCGGAAAGTCTAACGAGATTGCTTGGCTCACATACCGCCTCGCGTCTCTGCATGACGAGGAAGACAAGGAGATGTTCCAGTCTGTGTTCGTGATTACCGACCGAAGGGTGCTTAACAAGCAGCTGCAAAACACGATACTCGGCTTTGACCATTATGAAGGGCTTATCGCTACAATAACAGATAAAGACAACTCGGCGGCGCTGAAAGATGCCATCAACGACAAAAAAAGGATTATAATAGCAACCCTGCACCGTTTCCCGCTTATCTATAAAGAGCTGGACAACCACAAGGGCAAGCAGTTTGCCATCATTGTGGATGAGGCTCACAGCAGCCAATCGGGCAAGAGCGCGGAGAAGCTGAAGGCCGCCCTTGCCGACACAGACGAGGCTCTGAAAGAGTGGGCGGAGATTGAAGGGAAGACGGAGGAGGAGATGATGCAGATGGACGAGATGGAGAGCATGTCTGACCTCTTGACGCAGGGGCTGCACAAGAACCAGTTTTTCTACGCCTTCACGGCAACGCCTAAGCCAAAGACGCTCAGGACATTTGGCGAGAAGAAGGGCGACAAATACGATGCCTTTCATCACTATTCCATGCGGCAGGCAATTGACGAGGGCTTCATCCTTGACGTTCTGAAATATTACACGACGATAGAGACGTCGTACAAGATAGTGAATGCTTCAAAGGAGAATCCGGAGTACGAAGAGACCCCTGCCACAAGGGCGATGATAGAGTTTCACTCAAGTCACGAGTTTGTGCTGAAACAGAAGGTTGGGCTGATTGTGGAGAAGATTCGGGAAGTGACGCTCCGCAAAATAGGCGGCAAGGGCAAGGCTATGATGGTATGCTCTTCCAGAGCGCACGCAGTGCGCTATTTCCTCGCCATGAAAGAGTACTGCGCGAAAAAAGGATATGCGGAGGTGAAGCCTCTGGTGGCGTTCTCCGGAACGGTCTCTTATATGGGGCAGGACTACACAGAGCCTCAGCTGAACAGCACGGACGAGCTGAAAATATCGGAAAACGCGCTGCCTATGTACTTCGCGTCGGACTTGTTCAACGTGTTGATTGTGGCAGAAAAATATCAGACAGGCTTCGACGAGCCGCTGCTGCACTCCATGTTCGTGGACAAAGGGCTGAGGGGAGTGAAGGCGGTGCAGACGCTGTCAAGACTAAACAGATGCTGCAAAGGAAAGGTGGACACCTATGTGCTGGACTTCGCGAACTCGGCGGAGGATATTAAAAACTCGTTCCAGCCCTTCTTTGAAGATACTTGGCTCGGCGACGAGATAGACGTGAATATCGTTTACAAATATCAGAACGAACTGAACGAGTTCCACTTATGGAACGCAGAGACGGAAGACAAGGTCTTTAAAACATACTCCGAAACGAAGGATATGGGCAAACTGACTTCTCTCTTCTTGCCTGTGCTCGAGGAGTTTTCTAAACTTGAAGAGGAGCAGAGGTTTAAGGTGAGGGCGCTTGTCAGAAACTTTAACCGGTTCTACTCCTACATGGCGCAAATAGACAGGACTTTCGACAAAGAGCTGTACAAGACATACGTCTTTACTGAACTGCTGTTCAAATTGCTCCCTAAGACTCCGCACGAGCCGGTCGATTTGAACGGGAAACTGGCTTTGGCTAACAACAAACTCTCCGAAGGGTTCTCCGGCTCAATAGTGCTGGAGCCTGCCGAAAAGGATAAAACGCTGAAGAGCGAAAAGGGCGGCACCGGCTCTCATGCGGAGGAGAAGACAGACCTGCTTGATAATATCATCGAAAAGATTAATCTGATGTATCACGGAAACTTCACGGAGGCTGACATGATTGTAAGAACAATCGATAACGCGATGCAGAAAGATGAAAATAAGTTGATAAAGCAAGTGATGAACTCCGATATAAATATGTTTACTCAGAATATCTTCCCTAAGATTTTTGAAAAAACAGCGCAGAATTGTTATGTTCAGCACATGGATGCTTTTGCAAAACTATTTGAAGAACAAAATTTATACAAATCCATAATGGAAGAGATGGGCAGGGTCATGTATTATAGATTAAAGGCAAAATTGGGAGAGGCAGAATTATAGGTGGGTCCTGTAAAGGCAACCTCTATAAGTTAGGTCGAGATGATTTTTTTCAAAAAAACTGTTTGTGACTAATATTGTCCTAAATAATTTTACAGTAAAGCCAACCTCTACGGGCGTTATGAATAAGTGAATGTGAGCAAGATAAGTAACGGTGGGTTCTGTAAATTCATCGTTACTCTGCCTGGAAGGCAGTACAAAGCGTAGCGACGGTAACCCGTGACGAAGTCTCGGGCGAAGGCAGACGCAACGAAAACCTGCCTGGAAGGCAGTACCAAAATTCTTTGCTGTATAACGTCTTAAGGATATTTTCAAATGAAAGAACCGTGATTCCCTTTTCTTTTTTTACAAAATATTTAGGACAATATTGGTTTGTGACACAAGTTGTCAAAAACGCTCTGTAATTTTGTCGCGTGGTCAAGATAGTTTGGCCGCGCGACTTTAAATTTATGGGCTTATGAAAACTAACAAGATTATTCAGAGGCGCCACTGGGCAAATTTTGATATTGCAGGTTTTTCCTACTGGGACGGCTGTTTGGTTCTTAACGAACTGAAGCCGGGCATGGAACTGCGTCTGAAACGTGAGGAGGAGAATAGGTTTGACCATTATGCGGTGGCGATATATTACGGCGACTGCAAGCTGGGCTTTGTGCCGCGCGGAGAGAATCATGAACTGAGCAAGCTGTTAGAGATGGGCTATGCAGATATTCTTGAAGCTCGTGTGCAGCGCGTTGCGCCGGAGGAGCGTGCGGAAAGTCAGGTGAGCGTGATTATTTACTTGAAGTATAACGATAAACAGATTGCAGGAAAGGATGAGTAATATGGAAAAGCCAAATATGTGCCCTAATTGCGGGGGCAAGGTTGTGGAGGTTGTTTACGGTTTTGTGGATGCAAACGTGCTGGACGCGGTGGAGCGGGGCAACGTTGTCCTTGGCGGCTGCTGTGTCTGCCTTGACAGTTGCGGAAGACCGCTTTCGCCTCGATGGAGCTGCACTAAATGCGGCAAAGGTTTCGGAAAGATGGAGTGGTGAGATAGAACTTCAGTTCTTCCGCCTTGCTGTCTCTCTGTAAGGCTACGTCTTAAAAAATTTAGAAAGAACCACGACTTCCTTCCCTTCTTTTGCAAATTAGGTAGGACAATATAGCAGGACAAGCCTGACTCCAGGGAGCGTTTTTTATCGATTTCATCGAGTTTTTTGACACTTTTCTCAGGTATTATTTGGCCGTCACCACTGCATCCATGGGTATGTCCCATGAGTCGGTGGGGATGGCCGATGTTATTTGGACAGGGAAGCAAAGCCCTATTTTCTTTGCCGAAATTAGCGGCAGCAGTTTGTCGTAAAAGCCTTTTCCTCTGCCCAATCGGTGTCCGTCAAGGTCAAAGCTCACTCCGGGTATCAGAGCAAGGTCAATCTCTCCGTACGATTCAAAGGCTTCGCCAACAGGCTCCTTTATGCCGAAGGCGCCGGTCGCCATGCGTTCCTCACCGCAGAACAGTCGCAATTCAAGAACATCGCCCACAACCACCGGCAGCAATATGCGCTTCTTTGTGTGCCAGCGGTTGCAGAACTCGTGCGTGCAAACCTCGTCGGGCAGCGACCAGAAGCACAGCACAGTTTTAGCCTCGTCAAATTCGGGCAGTGCCTCCACGGCGGCGGTCACAGCCTCCGACAGCCGCGTGCGTTCATCAGCGCTCAGAGCCGCCACGCTTGCCTTTATGTTTCGTCTGATGGTTCGTTTCAGCTCTTTCATCGCTTCATCAGTTTAAAATATTCATCGCCGAGCTTGCTTTTGACATGCACAATAAGCGCGCCTTTGTCAGCAAATCGGTTTGCGTCAATCTCGTGAATTTTCGTCTCATCCAGCGTCACGGTCTCGTAGTGGAGGACTCTGCCGGAGTAGTCCGTAATTTGCACCTTAGCCTCCGTCACTTTGTCGGGGAAATAGATGTAGATGATGTCGGAGAACGGATTTGGCGAGATGTTCACCCTGCTGTAACCTTTTTTCAGTTCTGGCACGTTCAGTGAGTCAGGTTCGCCTTTAAGGAAGATCACGTCCATCTTTATGGCCGAAGGCGCACTCACAAGCGGGTTTTCCTCGAAACTTTTCCATTGCTCGCCAATTCTGAAAAAGGCGCTGTTCGGACTGTCTGCCTCTCTATCCGCCGCGCAAGAGAGCGCGAATGTGTCATTTTCCGTCACGTCGTCGGTCACAAGGAAGGAGACGAAAAAGACCGAATCGACGGGCTGTTTCTCCGCAAATCTAAAATAATTCACGCAGTTCAGCCAGCTTGGTTTCAGTTTGTCTGTAAAAGATTCGGAACGGGCAGCATACTGCCTGTTGGTTATCCTGAGTTCCTGTTCGTATATCTGCTTTTCGGGCAACGAATCTCCAGAATATATCCTTACAAAAACCTTTGCGGCAGATGAGTATCTGCCCTTTTTAGGAGTGAAGCGCAGGCCGTAAATGTAGCCTTTGCCCTTAGTTACAAATCTTTCTGCAAACTCTTTCATGCCCAAAGAGTTGTGTCCGCAAGCGTAATCAGACCCGTCATCTTCGTTATCCTCTTCAGACCAGTTGGTCAGTTTTTGGCACGGATTGTCGAACGTCTCTTTGCCGTCAATAATTTTCAGTCCCGAATTAATTGGGTCGAGCCAAGGCTGCAGGTTGTTTTTTGCGAAATACTCATCGTTCCACACGCAGCTCAGTTTGTAAAAATTATCGTCGCCCGGCACGTCGCAGTCGAGGTTCACATTTCCGCCCGATAGCGAGCCGACGAGTCTGTCCGACGCGTCAAAAAGTCCAGAGCCTGACGAGCCGCCCTCAGAAATTCCGCTTTCCCATCTGTAAACGGTCCAGTGCCCGTTGTTGAGGAATAGTCCGTTCGCAGTGAAAGAGCCGGTCTCCGGATTGTTTTTCTCTTCGGAAACCTTCTTCACGTCGCCAGACGGATGATGGAAGCAGTAAGCCGGGCCGACCACATCCTCCGTTGCGTTCCAGCCGGCGCTGTATGTCATGAAGTCGGGCGGCACAATATCGTCAAGGCGCAGCAGCAGCATGTCCCTCTCCGGGCGAGCCGCAACCACTGTTGCTCCAGACAGGCACATCTCCGAGCTGCCCTCTATAAAGCTGTTGCACTCTGGCGACTCGTAATTGAAGAAGAACAGACAGGTTTCTGCCTTATCTTCCTGAAACTTAGACCGGGAGAACAGGCAGTGAGATGCCGTCAGCACATAAGGTGTTCCGTCCTCCGCCGTATTGTTCACAAGATTTCCGCTGCAAAAGGTCGTGCCGTCCACAAGTATTTTGCAGGCGCTGCGTCTTTGGTCGTCATGAAAGCCGTCCCGGCAGGCAGCGTCAATTTCGCACTCTCTGGAAGCTCCGAAGTTGCTACGAGCTCGCAGTCCGAGGAAGTCATGATTCACCGAGCCGATCACCACGTCGCCGTCAAACGCGCGCCAAGCAGGCTCGATGTACTCCACAATCAGCTCGTCGCCATCAAGCGGGGCAACGGCAAAGCGTCCGGAGCGAGAGGCGTTTTCTGAAGTGAAAGCCCCTGAAATTTGCCTTTTGTCCGGCGTATAAAGAAAGAGCCTTGCGCCTTCAGGAAGCGTGAATTTTGAGAAGATTATATTTAGCGAATATGCTCCAGCCGACTTGACAGAGAGCCTGTAAACATCAGAGCCGTCGGCGAGCGAGAACTTGGCTCCGGCCTCCTTCAGGTTGATGTTTACCTCAAACTTATGAGCGAACCTGAGCCCTCCGCACTCAGCCGTCTCCTTGTCTGCAGAATCAGCCGGAGGCATCACAGCCTGGGGCAGTTCGGACAGAGAGCGCAGACCCGACACAATATCCTTGTCGTCGCACGGAAATCCGCCTTTGTTAAGTTGAGGGAATGCCTGCGCGGCGGCAAGCAGAACAAACAAATATAAAAGAGTCAGCCTCTTCATCTTATATTTTTAAAATTAAGTTATTAACTTTTCAGATAAAATTGTCCAGACGAGCGACCCTCCACCCGGCTCCGGCCACTCTGTTTGCGAGAGAGACGCCGTGCAGTAGCCAGAAACCGTCTGCCGAGTCTGGAGCGGGACGGCCTTTCGACAGGCTGTTCAGAACGTCGAACAAGTCAAGTTCCTGCTCTTCTTCCGAAAAACTCGGTTCGAAAGGCAGAATCACACCGTCGAGGAAGCGTGTTCCGGCAATCTCCCCGGTCACGTCAAGCGACCCGATAGCAACAACCCTCCTGTCCTCATCAATCTGTATAAAGCCGTTTCTTATTATTTCAGAAACAGACAGATAGATGTAGTTAGCGGCGATGCGTTTCATGATTAGTCAAGAGCCTCCTTGCGTGCGGAGATTTCTTCTGAAACCTTAGCGTACAGTTTCTCGAACAGGTCCGGATTTTTAGCGTACCAAGCCACGGCAGAGTCGAACAGCACCTCGTTCACCCCGTGTTTTGCGAGAATGTTCTCGTAATACGGAGCATTGTTCTTCCTTTCGTCGCCACCAGGCTCACGCACAAGAGCCGCTTGCGCGATATGAATATCCACAAGCACATCCACCATCTTCTCCTCGTCGATGCAGGGCGTGCCCCTGTCCGGTTTGCACGATGCCAGAAACAAGGCCGAAGCCAATGCAAAAAAAGTCAAAACTCTCATCATTCCAAATACTTAGCAAGATTATGACGCTGAAAAATCAAAATATAAAACACGCCGATAGTGATTGCAGAGTCTGCAATGTTGAAAACCGGGTGGAAAAAGACGAACGACTCACCTGCGTTAAAAGGGAACCAGTCCGGGAACGTGCCCTCTATCAGCGGGAAGTAGAGCATGTCAACCACTTTTCCGTAGAACAGAGAGCCGTAACCCTCTTCGGGGAAGAGAGTGGCAACCTGTCCGGAGCTTGAGTCGAAGATTATTCCGTAGAACAGACAGTCTATGATATTGCCCAGCGCCCCCGCGAAAATAAGTGTTATTCCGACGGTAAACCCGAAGTCGTACTTGCGCTTTATAGTTTGGTCTATAATGTAGAAGAGCGCCGCAACGGCGACAATTCTGAATAAAGTGAGAAATATCTTGTCGAAAAACTCCATGCCGAAAGCCATACCGTTATTCTCAAGAAAACTGATATGAAACCAGTCGGTAATCTCGATGCTTTCGCCCAGCCTCATGTTGGTCTTTACCAGAATTTTTGAAAGCTGGTCGATAAACAAAGTCATGAACGTAATGATAAAAACCTTTTTCAGCTTAACACCTCTCTCTTTATCCATATTATTTTATCCAACAATATTACACAAAGTCAATTCGACAATACCAGCAGATACTGCCGAATTGACTTTCAGCGTTTTTAATTATTTAACACCTTTGTTCTTCGCATCTATGCTCAGAGTGGCGTGAGGAACCGCGCGAAGGCGCTCTTTCGGTATCAGTTTGCCAGTCTCTCTGCAGATGCCGTAAGACTTGTTTTCAATTCTTATGAGCGCGGCCTGCAAGTGCTGAATGAACTTCATCTGTCTTTGAGCCAGACGACCGGCCTCCTCCTTAGACATTGTGGCAGCACCCTCTTCCAGCACCTTGAACGTCGGGGAAGTGTCGCTTGTGTCGTTTCCGTCCATATTAGTCAAACTCGCTTTGAGAGCCTCATAGTCTCTTCTTGCCGCTTCCAACTTTTCCAGAATCAGCTCCTTAAACTCGGCCAATTCCGCATCGCTATAACGTGTTTTTTCTGCCATAAGCATTAATTTTAGGTTGAAAAAAATCTCCTGAACCCGTCCTTTTTACAACCCTCCGGATTCCGTCTGCGAAAATAACACTTTGATTTTTATAAACAAATTAAATCTGCCAAAATCCGCCAAAATGTATTGAAATAAAAGGAAAGCATATTTTGAAATGCGTAACGACAGAGGGCTGAGAGAAGGAAATAAATGCCGTGCAGTTTTCATCACCTGAGATTCGCAAAAAGCAATTTGCAGCAATGGCCTCCCCAAAAGAGTCCAATATTGTCCTAAATAATTTATAAGAAAAAATAAAAAAGGAAGTTGAGTGCCAAAACAAAAGTGCTATTTTAGCAATGGTCCCCATCAAAACAACTTTCTTATGGCAAATATAACACTTTTCGCTCAAGCAATCGGCAAAATTGCCGATGCGGAAAGTGTAGATGATTATCAATCAGCTATTTAGCACTCTAAAAGGTACAACCACCCATTTGGCAAGTCGTTGAGAATGTGCAAGTTTGTGATTTTCAACGTGCTTTTCGCCTTGTACCTCCATTTTGGAATGTAAAAGTAAGTGTAATTTCTTGAATATCAAAACCCGAGGTACAAAAACTTGCAAAAAATCGCATTTTTCACCCCGAAAAGGTACAAAAACGGCTCTGAAACCACAGTTGGTCAGGGCCGTAATTTTAGACAAATCGTAATTAATACAAATCACTTAAATAGGCAAATTTGCTTTGAAATACGATCATAATTATCCATATCTTGAGTCCATAAGCTATTTTCTTGCATACCAACTTTTAGACTGTGATATTCATCACAAGAATGTAGGACTGTAGCACATAATGCTGCATATTGACTTTCCGGTAAACATTGACGCATTATATTAGTTACAGCCCCTATTAATTTATTTCTTTTAGCCACGGTTGGCGTTTGCTGATATGCGTTAAGTTTACTTAATTGCTCATCTAATGCTTCTTGTAATTTATTACCTATCTCGAACCTAGTGTCAACCAATCGTCGTTCTCCATCATTTAGATCTAATACAGATATAGTAGTTTCTCCTTTTACATCCTTATGTTTATATCTATAAAGATGAAAATACAGATGATCACTAGGGTTATCTATAAATGGGTTTACAATCGGTTCTTCAAAGACATTATGTGTCGATTTATGCCCGTTGCAATGTTTGCAAGAAGGTAGTAGATTATTCCATTTTAGCACTTTGTCTGGATTATGTTTTTTATCTTCGAAATGCTCAACCTCCATATAATTACTTTCCTTAGTTAGCAAACATTCGCAATATGCACATTTGCCATTACTTAGGTCTAATAAACTTTCTTTTAACCAATCAAGATTCCATACTGCTTCCTTAGTCTGTTTATATTGATCGGTTTTATCTTTTACGAAAGTTGGTGTTAATTTTATGGGAGTATGTTTTCTATATAGCTTTATCATGCTTGACTAATTTTCGCAAGTTGGAAATTAAGTAGTTTTCGTTGAGATGATTTAGGGTGAAGCAGTTGGTCTAATTCATTATAAATTTCTTTAGCCGTTGTTTCATCCTCCTCATCAATAGCTTTCCCAAAATCATTAATTAAGCGATGATATATTTCAGAGCGCATAGTGTGCATCCCCATAACATCGTAAAGTATCTCTTCTATCGTCCATCCTTTAAACCCATATTTACTTGTTTTAAGGTCTGTACGTATTGATATATTATTATCATCTTGTAATTGTAACGTTATTACTTGATTAGGCTCAGCAGTCTGTATAACATGTGGACTATGGGTGGTAACAATAAATTGTGCGCAAGGAAAAGTTTCCTTTAAAATGGAGATTATTTTTTCCTGCCATTCTGGGTGAAGGTGTATCTCTACTTCATCAATTAAGATAATACCATCAAAATCCTCTGCCAATACATTCTGCTCTTTAAAACGAAATTCGATTTCTTTAATCGTACTAAATAGTAGGTAAATTGTTGATTTGAAGCCAGAAGACAAGTATTCAAAATATATTTCTCCTTGAGGGGTTTTAACCATAATGTCATTAGTATCTCCCTGAACTCTTGAGAAACTATATTTATCGTTAATGATAGAGAAACACCTTTCGGCAAGGAGGTAATTGGAGATTTGTTGTTGAGATAATGTTCCTTCACGTGCAGAATATAAATATCTATTAACAAACCACCCTTTAACTTCGTCAAATTTGATACCATCTCTAACTTCTTTCCAAAGTTCAGGTTTGTTCCTTTCCCTATCACTTGGAATGGCCTCTAATTTAGAATATCCAAAATTCCTAGAAACCTTTATAGAAATTATTTTTGAAGCTAAATCTGAAAAAGAACTTGTATTTTCAGATTCATTTGGAATATATGACCTTACTTCTATAGTTTTTTCGTTTATAACCCCATCTATCTCCACACATGCATGTAAAGAGCCTTTTGTATCTTTGACATTTCTCTTGATAGTAGGTTGACCATACATGAACATTGAAGCTACGGACTCAATAATTGTAGTTTTACCAATGCCATTTGGTCCACAAATTATATTCATTTTATCATTAAACTCTAAATGTAAATTGTGGATACAACCAATTCCGCTAATGTTAATTTCTTTGATTTTCATAAATTTACGAATTATAATGGTTATAATTGGTTTATATTATTTAATACACTATTCGTTAAGATTATATCAAATATGAACAAATGAGGTTTACGAACCAATATATTTCGAGGTAATTGTTACATATCTGTCATCGACAATCCTTTTTGCGATACGGTATAGTCTTTAAACTTGCCTGTGGCACGAGTAAAGACATCAACTTTCTCATTAAGAGCATCAGCATCGAAGTTTTCTTCTTTTCTCTTTACCTCAATGAATACTGCTTCGTCGTTCAATTCGTTCTCGGCAACAATATCAATCTCGTTCTCACCCTTTCGATCCCACCAACTGCCGATGCGTGTGTATGCTTTACTCTCCATAAGCACACGCTTGAAATATCGTTCGAGCATCTTGCCGCTGAAAGTCTCGTAGTCGCGGTTGATGATAGTCTTTACAGCAT
>CALGHE010000072.1 GCA_937915765.1 uncultured Bacteroidales bacterium
AAATTTATGTAGCGGCTGAGCGCCGTTCCAGGTATGCACATAATACTTTTTTTGTCGTGTTAATCTGCCACAAAGGTAGTACAATTTTTGATTTTGACAAGGATACGGGCCGGCTATCTTTCCTTACTCAACAATAGAAAATAGAAAAACGTGCCAGAACTACTAAAACGCATTCTGACACGCCTTAACTCACATCAGCCAATTATCAATGATTAGCCTTAAAAGCCTTTAGTCTAGTCTCCAATTCTGCATACTGGTGCTCTTTGATAAACGAAGTGCATGCACGCAGACCTTCCTGCAAACTGCCGGTAGTCTGCAAAGAGATTGCGCTAACGCCGTAGAACAGCAGTTCCTTCATCAGCTCGCCTCCAGTCATTCCCGGATAGCTTATAGTGAAGTAAAAGCCATCGCCCACAGGCACGTCCAAATCCTTATCATAAAGAATTTCAAAACCATTTGCAAGGAAAATTTCCTTCAGTCTCTTAGCTCTTCTGCCGTACTCCTTCACACCTTCCACAAAGTCAAACTTGCCGTCGCTAGCCGCCTTCATCATAGCCGCAAGAGCATACTGAACAGAGTGAGCCGTACCCGAAGACAAGCAGTAAAGCACACGGTTCACAAACACCTTACCAAACTCGCCTATACCATAGCGTTCCTTCAGCCCGTCAAAAACACGGTTATAAAGCTTGTCAGAAATAGCAACCACTCCAATACGCTGACCAGCATAGCTAAACGCCTTAGAGCCAGAAATCAGCAGCACGTAATTATCAGTATATTTAGCAACCGACGGCTGGAAAGGAGCCTCGAACGGCTTGCTCAAATCCTTGCGGAAGTCCATCGCAAAATAAGCCAAGTCTTCCATAACAATAACGTCATACTTGGTTGCAAGTTCGCCAATGCCCTTCAGCTCATTATCAGTAAGGCAAACCCAAGCCGGGTTGTTCGGATTTGAATAAATGATATTGCAGATATTCCCCTCCTTCAGATAAGACTCAATCTTATCTATAAGTTTCTGACCTCTAAACTCAAACATATCAAACGACTTGCACTTCAGTCCAAGCACAGTAAGCTGATTCTTCTGCACAGGGAAACCCGGATCAATGAAAAGCACAGTGTCCTTTTTAGGGTCGCACTGACCAGAAACAAGGAACGACGCGTAAGTACCCTGCATAGAGCCGGAAACCGGCACACACCCTTGCGGCTCCACATCAACATCGATAAAAGCCTTCACAAAACGAGAGGACTCATTCTTCAAATCCGGATGACCGTCGAGCATAGGATATATCTGAGCCACACCATTTTTTAGAGCTTCAATCTCAGCGTTCACACCAATATCCGAAGGTTTCAGTCCCGGAACGCCCATCTCCATGCGCACAAACTTATCGCCAGTAAGCGACTCAATCTTGTTAGTTATAGCGACAATCTCACGTATAGTCGCCTTGTTAAAGTCCGGAAGATTAAAGCTGTCTATAACAGATTTAACCACCTCATAATTTATAGGAGTCTCCACCATAATTTTATCTAAAAAAATTTCACACTTTCTCTTCTTTTATATTTATCAACTGATACATCGCAACAGACCGGAAACGGCCGTCAGCCCAGACCCAGTCCTTCAGCACCCCCGCACGTTCAAAGCCTGCACGTTCAAACAGTTTCAGGCTCGCCACATTATCCACATCTATCTTACAATGCAGCTGCCGAAGATTCAGATGCCCGAAGGCATAATCAACGAGCAGACTCAACGCGGCTGAAGCCAAGCCTCTTCGCTGAAAGTCAGGCACGACAAAAACCCCTACACCGGCACGTTTGCTCATAGGGTCAAAATCAAACAAATCTATTGTGCCGACAACTATACCAGCCCCTTTCAGCTCAATCATCAGCCTCAGCTGTCCTGTGACAAAAATGCCTTTCAGTTCATTTTCTATATATGCCTTAAGAGCATTCTGCGAATACGGCGCAACAAACTCGCTCACACTCCACAACAGCGGGTCGTTCTCCCATCTGTAGAGGAAATCCAAGTCATCCGGTTCAAGTTGCCGCAACCGCAACTCATCATTGCTTAAACGCGCCATGCTCACACCTCAGCCAAATCAAACCCGAAGTTCCTCAGGTGAGTCCAATACTCAGGATAAGACTTCGACACCACGGCGGGGTCGTCTATCCTCACTTCTCCAAACTTAACAGCAAGAGGAGCAAAAGCCATAGCCATGCGATGGTCCTTGTAGGTCTTCACCACAGGCTTAGCATCAGCCTCGCAACGCTCTCCGCTCCAAGCCAAGGCGCCCTCTTTCGGTTCAAAAAGCACATACCCGAACTTGCGAAGTTCCGCAATAAGCGCCGCTATTCGGTCTGTCTCCTTAATCTTCAAACTCTGCAATCCTTCAAAATTGAACGTCACGCCCAACGCGCAGCAAGCTGCCACGACAGTCTGGGCCAAGTCCGGCTGCTCGACAAAATCATATTCAAAAAACTCAGCAACCTTTCTGTCTCTTTTCAGAAGCAAACCATCTTTTTTAAAAACAGAGGACACACCAAGATTTTCAAATATACTCCCAACCGCAGAGTCGCCTTGCACACTATCGCTAAAAAGCCCCGGAAGAAGAATCTCTGCAGAACCTTCCGCCAAAGCGCAAATCTGAAACCAATAGGACGAAGCAGACCAGTCCGACTCAACCGTGAAATCTATCGGCTTATAATCTTGCCTTTCGACCTTTATCTCATTGCCATTCCAAGAAGACGCTATGCCAAACTGCCTCATCAGGCTCAAAGTCATCTTTATGTATGGCTTCGAAATGACGTTTCCGGTCAGACGCAGCACAAGTCCGTTTTTCATGACTGGCGCTATCATCAAGAGAGCCGATATATACTGGCTGCTAACGCCTCCATCAAGCTCAATCACACCCCCGTCAAGAGGTTTGCCCGATATTATAAGCGGAGGGAAACCATCTTTCTCCAAATATGAAACATCTGCGCCAACAGAATTCAGCGCATCAACAAGGATACGTATCGGCCGCTCCTTCATGCGCGTGCTGCCGGTTGTAACCCACTCGCCCTCTTTGTTTGCAAGGTAAGCCGACAAGAAACGCATTGCAGTGCCAGCTGCCTCAATGTCAAAAACGGTCCCGTCCGAGCTAAGAGCAGCGACAAGCACATCCGTGTCATCGCACTTCGCCAAATTAGACACGAGTCCGCCACCATTAGCCAACGCATTCATTATCAAAATTCGGTTACTTATACTTTTAGACGCAGGAAGAGGCTGTTTGCTCACTCCTGAAAGTCTATTGCTATAATTTACAATGTATTGCACGTTAAAAAAAAATTACTTTATTCAAATTACAAACCTACAGAGTCACGATAAAAATCCAACGCCTCAAAAATATCTTTCTTTTCAACATTTACATTAATTTCAACCACACCCACGTCCTTTAACAACGTGAAAAGGATACGTCCGTCTCCTTCGTTTTTCTTATCATGCGTCATCAGTTCATAAAGCTGTTCATACTGTTTGCAGGTGATATTAAGCACTCCGTAATTCTCTTTTATTAGAGATACCGCCTGCTGCAGCTTGTCGGTTGGGAATCCGCATTTTTTGTAAGAAAGATACAGTTCCGCAATAAGCCCCCACGCAACCGCATAGCCGTGAAGCACCGCCTTTGACTGCATCGCGTAGCTTTCAAACGCATGCCCTACAGTATGTCCAAGATTCAGCGACTTACGCACATTCATCTCATAAGGATCTTTCTCCACGATCATTTCCTTCACATTTATAGACTCTTTAAGAAGATGAGGAAGTTTCTGATAGTCAACATCTTTCAAATCAAACGTCAGAACATTTTCCCAAACCGAATCGTTAGAAATTAATCCATGCTTTATCATCTCAGCATATCCAGAGAGAAAATTCTCCCTATCCAGCGTTTTGAAAAAATTAACATCTATAACAACAGACTTGGACGGATTAATCACTCCAATCTCGTTCTTCAAACCATTAAAGTTGATGCCAGTCTTTCCGCCCACAGCCGCATCTACGGCACCGAGCAAAGTTGTCGGCACATTTACATACTTCATTCCGCGCTTAAACGTAGAAGCAGCAAAGCCACCAAGGTCAGTCACCATACCGCCGCCAACGTTAATCAAGAGCGACTTGCGCGAAGCTCCGTTATTGCAAAGGAACATCCACACAGAAGCAAGAGCCTCCAGCGACTTGTGGTCATCGTTAGCTTCAATTTCAACAACCCTAACATCTTTGAAGAAATCATCCGACTTTATCTTCGGAAGACAAAGACTTTTAGTGTTTTCATCCACAAGGATAAATACAGAATCAGCGCTCCACCCCGAACACTCTCGACGCAAGTCCGAAACTATATCGTCCGATATGTAAACATTCTGGAAATCCATACTTTTGTAATTTTTCGACAAATTTAAGAAAAAGATACGAGTTTGATAAAAAAACTAACGAATCATTTGCAGGCAACTTCAATAATTTACGATTTGCAAATCAACACGCCGCATTTGTCAGCTAAATTCAAAGCAAAATTCATAAATTACATTTTGAAAATTTCACACTCTAAAATTAGTCCCGGACGCTTTTCTAAATTATCTCTACCTATGATTCTCTTCAGAAACCTCTTCAGACATAAACTCTCTAAAACCCTTCCAATATCGCACTTTATACAGCTTTAGCAAACTGTCCAAACGTTCGTCCAACACCTTGTCGTGCTTTTTCACCTTAAACTCCTCCTTTATCCGTCCGTTTTCAACAAGATACACCTCATAAGAATGCCCTAAAACGACAGGAGCCCACACCTTCTCACAAACCAGAAACAGACCATTCAAAGATGTGGCAGGCTCCATTTTTTCATTCAAGCCAACCTTGCTGCCCAACGTTTCGTTTCCCTCTTTGTCGTATAATTTTATATCTGCCAAGTAAAACATATTATTTTTCTTTTCCCACACTGCCGTATAACGGTATATCTCATGATCAATGCAAAACCGGCTAAACTGATTTCTATCCTTCATCAAGAACAGTGGTTCTCCTGTCGCCTGCCAAACAAACTTCTTGCCGTCCAGCTCATTTGTTTTTGAACGATAAAATAGCGACTCATAAATTTCGCTCCTGGCACACAAAGGAGATGATTTTCCCGAAAAATCACGTGCAGAAACACAACCCTCGCTACGCCGCACAACCCTGCCCTTTTCTATTTCAAAAAGATACGAGCAGTCTGAGTATCTCTCTTCCACGGCACTCAAAACTCCTGTGAAAAATGCGCACGGCTTGGACTTGAGCGATGCGGACAAACTGTCAATCGTCTCTTTGCAGGGGGAACGGACCGCATATCTATCTATCGACACCAGATACAAAGAATCATTCTCCACCTTCCATGTAGCCACCGCCCCTCTATAAAGCCCGGTCGAAACAAACGGACATTGACAATACAGACCATTTATTTTCCCAAAATCCACAATCAGCGGATTAGAGGTTTGATCCAACAAATACTTTTTCCCTTCGACAATCAGCGTGTCTCTCATTTGTACTGTAGCATGGACTCCATTTGCAAAAAGAAGAGAGAAAAGCATGTAAATGATTACCCTTTTCATACGAAAGACATTGAATTTTCGCAAAAATAAAAAAACATCAGAAAACCTTAATGAAAATTCACTGCATTTTGCAAATAAACACATCCTTTATAATTAACACCTTAATTAAAATCACTATCTTCGCAGAATAATAAGGAGTTGGAGCAATGGAGTACAAAAACTCCTTGCAGCACAGAGTACGGAGCGAGCAAGCTAATATCAGCGACGCTGCTGCCGAACGCCATTAACGTAGAATTGACATCGGAAGATGAGTAAAGATTTTTTAGAAACTGAACAGATTGAGGTGCTAGGAGCACGTGTTCACAACCTTAAAAACATAGATGTGAACATACCTCGAAACAAAATGACTGTCATAACAGGACTTAGCGGAAGCGGCAAATCGTCGCTTGCGTTCGACACCATTTTTGCAGAAGGGCAACGCCGCTACATAGAGACATTTTCGGCTTACGCCCGCAATTTTCTCGGCAACTTGGAACGTCCGGATGTTGACAAAATCACAGGTCTCAGCCCGGTTATATCTATTGAGCAAAAGACGACAAACAAGAACCCGCGCTCCACGGTAGGCACTACCACAGAGGTTTACGACTTTCTGCGACTGCTCTTCGCACGTGCCGGCGACGCGCACTCATACGTCACCGGAGAGAAGATGGTGAAATACACTGAGGAGCAAATACTGAAACTCATTCACGAAAACTATGACGGCGAGGCAGTCTTTATCCTCGCTCCGCTGGTTCGCGCCAGAAAAGGGCATTACAAAGAGCTGTTTGAACACGTCAGAAAAAAGGGATACCTCAACGTGCGAGTTGACGGCGAAATGCGCGAGATTGTGCACGGCATGAAGCTTGACAGATATAAAAATCACGACATAGAAGTTGTCATCGACAAACTCGTGATTTCTGAAAAGAACGCTCAGCGCATCAAGGAATCTGTACAGATTGCGATGAAACAGGGAGGCGGCTCCATCATCATAGCAAAGAAAGACGACGGGTCTGTGCGCCACTTCAGCCGACTGCTGATGTGCCCAACATCCGGCATAGCCTACTCTGACCCAGCTCCGCATCACTTCTCGTTCAACTCACCGCACGGAGCCTGCCCCAAATGCAAGGGACTCGGAACCGTAAACGAAATAGATTTTGACAAAATAATTCCAAATAGAGACGAAAGCATCTATTCTGGCGGAATCATCCCTCTCGGAAAATACAAAAACTCCCTGATATTCTGGCAATTGGAAACTATCGCTGAGAAATACGGCTTTTCGCTAAAAACACCTATCAAAGAGATTCCGGAAGAAGCTTTGGACGCTATTCTCAACGGCACAGACGAAAAGATGCTCATGAAAAACGGCGCGTTAGGAGCTTCCAATCTCATACTTTCTTTCGAAGGCGTGCTTCACTACATCGAAATGCAGCAAGACAGCGAGGCCTCAGCCACCGCACAAAAGTGGGCTAACCAATTCAGCAAAGTCGCAACCTGTCCGGAATGCAACGGACAGCGCCTGAAAAAAGAGGCTCTGCACTTCCGTATTGACGGGAAAAACATCGCTGACCTCTCAAACATGGACCTCTCGGAACTGAAAGAGTGGGTTGACACCGTTGAGCAGAAGATGTCTAAAAAACAGTCTAAAATCGCCTCTGAAATATTGAAAGAAATACGGTCGAGACTTGGCTTCCTTCTGGATGTCGGGCTGGACTATCTGTCGCTTAACCGAACATCTGTAACTCTGTCCGGCGGAGAAAGCCAGCGCATAAGGCTCGCAACCCAGGTAGGCTCGCAGCTTGTGAACGTGCTATACATTCTGGACGAGCCAAGCATCGGTTTGCACCAACGCGACAACGTGAAGCTGATAAACTCCTTGAAGCAACTGCGCGACATAGGCAATTCCATCATAGTTGTGGAACATGACAAAGATATGATGTTAGAGGCAGACTACATAGTAGATATGGGTCCGCACGCTGGACGGCACGGCGGAGAGGTTGTGTTTGCCGGCACTCCTAAAGAGATGCTGAAAACATCAACCGTAACGGCAGACTATCTCAACGGGAAACGAAACATAGAAATCCCAAAGGTGAAACGGGAAGGCAACGGCCTGTTCATAAGCCTGAAAGGGGCAAGAGGCAATAACCTGAAAAATATAGACGTGACATTCCCTTTGGGCAAGATGATATGCGTCACCGGCGTTTCGGGCAGCGGCAAGTCTTCTCTGATAAACGACACGCTCCAGCCTATACTGAGCCAACACTTCTACAGGTCGCTGCAAGACCCGCTTCCATACAGCTCCATTGAAGGCATTGAGAACATAGACAAGGTCATAAACGTGGACCAGTCGCCAATAGGGCGCACACCGCGCTCAAACCCTGCGACATACACAAATCTTTTCAGCGACATACGCTCTTTGTTCGTTTCTCTTCCAGAGTCTAAAATGCGCGGATACAAGCCAGGACGCTTCTCTTTCAACGTGAAAGGCGGGCGTTGCGAAACCTGCAGCGGAAACGGCTACAAAACAATAGAGATGAACTTTCTGCCAGATGTGTACGTGCCATGCGAAGAGTGTCACGGGAAAAGATATAACCGAGAAACTCTTGAAATCAGATACAAGGGCAAATCCATCGCTGATGTGCTTGACTTGACAATAAATCAGGCTGTTGAGTTTTTTGAAAATATCCCGACCATTCATCACAAAGTGAAAACTCTGCAAAGCGTGGGTTTGGGATACATTAAATTAGGGCAAAGCTCCACCACTCTTTCTGGCGGAGAAAGCCAAAGAATAAAACTTGCCACTGAACTTATGAAAAAGGATACTGGCAAGACTCTCTACATACTTGACGAACCTACAACGGGTCTGCATTTCGAAGACATCAGAATCTTGCTCGACGTGCTGAACAAACTTGTGGACAAAGGCAACTCCGTTATTGTGATAGAACACAACCTCGACGTTATAAAGGTGGCGGACCATATTATAGATATAGGACCTGACGGAGGACGTGACGGAGGACAACTTTTGTGCGCAGGGACCCCGGAAGAGATTGTCAATTGTCCGAAAAGTATTACCGGCAAATTTTTGAAAAACGAATTAAAATAACAATAAATATGAATGCTAAAAATTTTAAAAGATACGGAGCTGCTCTGATTATCGCTGCTGCTCTTGGTTGCAATTCTGACTTGTGCGCTCAGACTCAAAACGACTCTATGACAAATGTGCAGCACAGAAAAAAGGACACTCACAGAGATGACCATAGAAGAGATCGCCACAGAGATGACCACAGAAGAGACCTCTTCAGACCGTTTCCTTTGCAGGACGACAAGTTTGCAATCATCACAGACAAAGTCAAAGACGCATCATTCAAGGATTGTAAACTTGCTATTATAGAAGTAGGCTGCATCGACAATTATTTCGTATGCAGACAGGTTTTGTCCTTGCTAAAGCTGTTCACTTTCGACGATGACAAGCTCGAAGTTCTGAAAATCATGAGCCCATACATATTAGACAAGGAAAATTATGAAATGCTGTCTGAACACTTCACATTTGACAAAAACAAGAGAACTGCTGAAAATATAATGAAGAAAAATTCGGAAAAGTAAATTTTTGCAAAAAAAACGCGAAATATTTTTCTTTTTAATTTATTTGATGTATTTTTGACACAAATTAAAAAAAAACAGTAAAGCCTATGAAACCTATAATGACATCTCTTTTAGAGACCGACCTCTACAAAATTTCTATGGGACAGGCGATTTTTCACCAGTTCCCTAGTTTCAAAACTACGTGGACGTTTAAATGCCGGAATAAGGATGTGAAATTCACATCTGCAATGGTTGATGAAATAAAACATCAGCTGTCAGAATATTGCAAATTGCGATTTACAGAAGACGAACTTGAGTATCTTCGCAACATAGGAGTAAAGCGTGACAGAAACGGAATTGTCACCAAGAAAGGCTGGATAAAGGATTCTTACATAGATTTCCTCAGAATATGGCACCCTCGCTACGAAGAGTTTGAAATTTCTGACAAAGCAGAATGTGGATTAAGCATCGAGGCAAAAGGAACATGGATGAACACAAGCATGTACGAAATTCCGACCCTCGCAATCGTAAACGAAGTGTATTTCAGACTTGCGCATAATTACGACGACCTTCGCAAGCAATTCGAAAACAAGCTCAATGCAAAGATTTCGCTTCTCAAGAACGGCACTTATGAACTCGGACATTTCTCTGAATTCGGTTTGCGCCGAAGATTGTCTGCCGAGTGCCAGGAGATGGCTGTTAAAAAGCTGAAGGAGACCAAAACAGACGGCAACTCTATATTCGTCGGAACAAGCAACGTTTACCTTGCAAAGAAATACGGACTGACCCCTGTCGGAACAATGGCTCACGAGTGGATAATGTGCGTCGGACAAGGCAACAGGGCAATAAATCCTGCTTATTCAAACCTATACGCAATGCGCGCCTGGGTGAACGAATTTAAGGTTCAGAACGGAACCGTGCTGACCGACACTATCACAACAGACTGCTTCTTGCGTGATTTTGACGAAGAGTTCGCCACTGTGTTCAGCGGTGTAAGGCACGACTCCGGCGACCCATTCGTATGGGGCGACAAAATGATAGAGCATTACAAAAGTCTGGGCATCGACCCTCTTTCTAAAACTTTGCTTTTCAGCGACAGCCTGAATTTTGAAAAGGCCACCAAACTGAAACGTTATTTTGACGGCAAAGCTAAAGTTGCTTTCGGAATAGGGACTTATCTTGCTAACGACACAGATGTTCCGCCTCTTAACATCGTAATGAAAACCACTAGCTGCAACGGCGGTGACGTGGCTAAAATCTCAGATACTCCAGGTAAAGGGATGTGCAAGAATCCTGAATATGTGGATTATTTGCAAAGATCTATTGACTGGAGAATGAATCATGCTGAAATGTACTGACAAAAACTCATGATTATGAACAAATGGATAATAAACGAAACTGAAACTCTGCTCAGCACTCCTATCGGAAAGTTCTGCAGCACAAACAAAATCGACCCCAGCGGCACTGAGCGCAAATACATATCCATGAACGCGCCGGACTGGGTGTGCGCTATTGTTCAGTTTGATGATAAGCCGAACGAGTTTCTGATGGTTAAACTGTTCCGTCACGGCATAAACCAAGAGGTTGTTGAGTTTCCGTCCGGGATGGTGGACGACGGCGAGAGCGCGCTTCAGGCTCTTAGGAGAGAACTAAAGGAAGAGCTGGGAATAGACAGCGAAAACATCGTCAGTCTGACCGAGCTCTACTCGGCCTGCCCAAACCCTGCATTCATGGACAACAAGATGACTTGCTACTTCGCTGTCATAAACGGATACGGAGCAAACAATCCGGACGAAGACGAGTTTCTGGAATCAGAAATTGTCTCGGCGGAAAAGATGGCAAGCATCGTCTCGGCAGACAACTACAACGTTATGATGAGATTCGCATGGGAACGTGCCATCTATTTAGGGTTAATTAAACAATTGTAAATCCAGAAGGTTTAAAACCTTCAAAAAATTTATTATTATGAGAAAGATAAAGGACGAAATAGTAGCTTGGGTCAAAGACTACTTTGCAAAAAATGGAGACAGTGAAACCAAAGCTCTCATAGGTATCAGCGGCGGCAAAGACAGCACTGTTGTCGCTGCCGTGTGTGTCGAGGCTCTCGGCAAAGACCGCGTAGTTGGCGTGCTTATGCCGAACGGTGTGCAGACTGACATAAACGATTCAAAACGCGTCTGCGATTTCCTCGGTATCAAAAGTTATGAAATAAACCTGAAAGAAGGTTATGATGCTCTCGCTCAGGAAATCAGTTCTAAAACAGGCTGCGAACTAAGCGCGCAGTTCAAAACCAACACTCCGTCAAGGCTGAGAATGACAACCCTTTACGGCGTTGCAGCTCTTATTGGGAATTGCCGCATCTCTAACAACGGCAACTTGTCAGAAAGACTAATCGGATACTTCACTATCTGGGGCGATGGAGCTGGCGACTTTGCTCCTTTGGCTAATCTGTACGTGAGCGATGTTGTCAACCTCGGAATTGAACTCGGACTGCCTGAAGATTTGGTAAGGAAAGTACCGTCTGACGGCATGTGCGGAAAGAGTGACGAGGACAATCTTGGATTCTCTTATGCAGACATAGAGAAGGTGGCAAGAGGCTTATACGACGACGTTGAACCTGAAATTGCGGCTAAAATAAAAAATAAGATTAACGGTATCAGCTGGAAATGCAAACTGCTTAATTTGCCGTGCTTCGTCCCATCTCAAAAGGTTCTGGCTATCATTGACGCTCAGAATGACTTCATTGACGGCAGTCTTGGTGTCGGCGTAGAGAAATGGTCCATTGCCAAAAAGAATATAATGGGACTCATCCGAAAAGAGAACTATGACCGAATCATATTCACAAAGGACTGGCATCCTGCAGACCACTGCTCTTTCAAAGAGCAAGGCGGACCTTGGCCTAGCCATTGCGTAGAAGGCGAACTCGGAGCCGAGATAGACTCTGACTTCCGCAACATGAACGTAAGAGCCGTTACAATAAACAAAGGCTGCAAGCAAGATACTGAAGAATATGGCATAGACGTGCTGACCGAATGCGTTAACGTAAAGGAGGTACATCTGGTCGGGCTCTGCTACGATTTCTGCGTAGCGTCATGCGCAAAAGAGACTGCAAAAAACAACCCCGGCACAAAGGTTGTCATCAAAAAAGCCGGCACGGTTGCAATTAACGACAATGCAGTGATCGACTTTGACGGATTAGACATCATTGTTGAATAACAACAAAAACTATCAAGGCTATTTCTATAAAATCAGGTCAAAACGACCAAGAACCCACGAGAGATTCTAATTTATAGAAATAGCCTTTATTTACTCTTCAAACTTAACTATACCCTTTCGCTTTTTCACATAAAAGCTGCGGTTGATATTATAAGTCAGTCGCACGCCGAAGTTCATACATTTAGTTTCGCCTAAGATGCGTTTTCCCGTCTTATTGCTCGTACTAGAAAGCAAACTTTGCGCGTCTATCGAAACAGGAACATCAAAAGAACGCGAAACCACAGCACCTTTTATTGACGAGCGGTCGGCACCTTCCGGCAAATAATCAAAATCATTACGGTTCTTAAAATTAACACCCTTCACCGTATAATCTGCATAAACACCTATACCTACGCTATTTTTCGACTTCAGCACCAGCTGATATTCCAAATCGCCCGACAACATTACAAAAAGAGGCGTCACTGAATAATAGCCTTTGTTTTTAAGTTCGGAGAACTCTCCGCACCCAATCACCTTAGCATCATCTACAAACACATCGTACACAGGATAATATGCCGACGTTTTAAGGTTCTCTATTGTCTGAGAATAGTCAACTTTAAACGGCATTCCCACCTTAGCGCCCAAACCTACTACAAAGCCGCCAAACTGAAACAAAGCCTGAACAGGGAACTCCATTTGATAATAAGACACATCCTCTCGCACCACGCCAAGTTTGTAATTATAATTGTAAAAGTCACCTTCGTCATCCACCGACACATAGAAATCTTCTATTCCTTCGTTCACAGAAAAAGAACAAGAAGAACGAACCACGTCAATACCGGAACGCACACCGGCATAATGCGTAAAATAGTATGAATAACGAGCTCCAACCCCTATACCTGTACCTAATTCATGCTTCACGCCAGGGCTGTCAAAAAAGAACCCTGATTTTCCTGCACTGACCATTGCAGAAAAGCGATGACGAGCAAACGGTTTGCCTAATGTATCCGGGAAAAGTTTATCCATCGAAGGGAAGAAATCATAATTAAGCCACCAAGCATGTTTACCTGTGTACATATTATTTTTTCTCTTCACCTTCGACTGCGAGAACGACTCCACCTTAGCCCTGGCCGCCTTTTGCATCTGTTTGTCCGCCCTCCTTCTCTGCCGCTCCGACATCTGAGCAGACGCGTCAGACACGTCGAACGAGAGCAAGACAAAAAGCAGCAAAAAAAACCTCACAATCCAATAACCCTTTATGTCAAAAAGCCTCACCATCTAAATATCAATCAAATCAACTTATTTAACAATGAATCTTGCTCCAAAGGCCATATCGGCAGAAACTGTAATCTTCACATAATAAGTTCCGCTCTCTGTCATCGGAGAAACCACAATCTCATCATTTTCATTAAAGCGAGCTCTTTCATTTCGCACCCTTATACCAAGCGGATTAAACACCTCTACCCTTGCACCTTCAAGTTCCGACTTGTCAAACCCGCACTTGATGTAAACACTCTGTCCTCTATTCACAGGATTTGGATACAATTCAAACTTATGCTCCGCATCTATGCAAATCTTTTCGGACAGCAGCACCGTGTCATTCTCAAGAGTCACGCCCACCTGATAACATCCGTCCAACTCCTTGTTCTCTGTATAATAAGACTTCGTCGCGCCAAGAACAATCTGGTCATCTTTGTACCATTGATACGCCTTGTACTCAAAATCCTTTTCCATAAGCGTGTTATTGCAGAGCAAAATCCAATTGTACTTGTTGACCACGATAGGGTAAGGGAAACAACGTCTCACAAACAAATGCACCTCAACAATACTGTCACAACCATAAGCAGTCTCTAACGTATCTGGCTCAAGGAATGTAGTTTCCGTATAAACGACACCTTTGTAAGTAAGCTGATTGCAACTGTCTATCTCGATAACAGTCCTAACCGGACGATAAACATCAATCGAGACTTCAACAATACTGTCACAACCAGTCACGCTGCTGGCAAGAGTATCCATCACCAAAGTTGACTCTGTATAAAGCGAGTCCTTGAACCACACGCTTCCGCAACCGACCTTGCGGTCCACTCCGTACAACGGCGGCAAAACTTCTATGACAACCTTCAACGGACTTACACAACCAAACTCGTTAATGTAAGTATCCTCAACCTCTGTGCTTTCCGTATAAATAATACCCTCATGCTCAACAAACTCGCAACTAGACTTATAAAGTGTCTTCAAATCCGGCTGATGCACCGTGATATCCACATAAATAATACTGTCGCAGCCTAAAATTGAAGTGTCGCTTTCTACAAAAGATGTATCCTTAGTAAACGTCTGGTCCTTATACTCAACGACACTGCAACCTTCAAGCTTCACGGAATCCTCGTAAACCGGATTTATAGTGATAACATAAACCTTGATAGGGTCGCACGGATCGTTCGGCACTACTTTCCACGAAGTGCTTTCCGTATATACACTGTCTCCCAACGACAAACTTCCGCAAGCCACATACTTCAACGAATCATACTTCTGCGGCAATACCTTCACGTCCAAAACAATGACACTGTCACAGCCCACGCTATTCTTAAAGGTATTGTCTGTGAATACAGTATCTTTTGTGAAAATATGTATTTCATTATTTGCATTCACATAACGATAAGAGACGCACGCCTCCTCGAAAACCTTCCTCTTAGACTCCTTCAATACGTCTATACGGACAGGAACAACACTGTCACACCCGTAAACATTGTGAAGCGAATCATGCAAAATAACAGACTCCGTGTATTCTACATCTTTGTAAGTAACAGACGAGCAACCTTTGATATAAACAGTGTCTATGCTTTCCGCTGGTGTTGCGTTATTCACTTTAATAGAAACAACCCTTTTGACACTATCACAATCGCACACCTTGCTCTTTAGCACATCATAGAACATCGTGTCTCTCACGAAATTCCTCTCTTCACCGCTGAAATATGTATAAGAAACAACGTCGCATCCAACAATAGGCTCAGGCGTTTCGACTGCCACCTTGACAACCCTCACATCCATAACCACAACACTATCACAACCCGCCTTATTTACCAATGTATCTTTTACCGTTGATGACCCTTCGGTCATACTGTACTGCTTTCCTGACGCCGACACATACTCAAACTTCTCACAGGCGTACACTTTCTTGTTTGTTACCTGAGACGAAGCCGAAATATTTATCTGCACTGGCACTATACTGTCGCAACCAGACGAGTTGACCATCGAGTCCATATACATCGTCGATGTTCTGAAGACAAGCTCCTCTCCTTTGTAATTCTTATACACAAAAGAGTCACATCCATTAATAACAACCGTCTCAATCTCTGACGCAGGTGTTGAATAAGACACATGCACAGACACTTCCCTAATTAAGCTGTCGCAATCACAAACTTCGCTTTTTAACGTGTCATTAAACACAGTGTCTTTTTTAATTGCAAAATGTTCGCCGTTCAACCTTTCATAAACAACAGAATCACATCCGTTGAAAGCCTCTTCTCTGAACTTAACCTTATGAATGCGGACATCAAGCAGCACTACACTATCACAGCCTGCCACATTCTTTAAATTATCGAGCAACTCCTGGTCTCTCTTTATCACATTTTCAAAACCGTCTGACGTCTTGTACACCAACGAATCACATGCATGGATTAAAACCGTATCTGTGTCCGAAGAAAGATTTATCTTTATGCTGACAGGAATGATACTGTCACAACCAAAGACATTTACCAATGTGTCGTACATCATTGTATCAGAATATACCATAACAGGGGCCACACCATCCATTTCGCTTTCAAACAGAAGCGAGTCGCAACCAACAAGCACCCTCGTCTCAACATCCTCTGCCGGAGTTGACTCGTTAACAATTATATTCATTTTTCTGATAACGCTGTCACAATCACAAAGTCCGCATCTTGACTTTATAGTATCCATGAAAACGGTGTCTTTGTAAAAGACCATAAGTTCTTCATTTTTCACATAGACCACAGAATCACAATCCTTTAAGGTCGAATCGACACGCAAAGTTTTGTGTATGTTAATACTGACATTCCATACACTATCACAACCACATATCGGAACAACCCCCTTCAGTCTGTCTGAATACGTCGTTGATTCCTTGAACCATATCTCCTCTCCTGTTTTTGTAACATAAAGCAACGAGTCGCAAGCATGAATCACGCTGTTTTTAAATACTGAATAGTTAACTGTTATATTCACAGGAATTATACTGTCACACCCCTCCACATTCGTCTCCTCTATTCCTCGCGGAAGTCTTAACGATTTCGTATATGGTACTCTATCAAACACAACAGTATCGCAACCAGAAGTATCAATAGGTGTAATTAACTCTTTTGGGGTACTTTTACCTTTTACTCCCAATATGTAATACTGAACTATGGAGTCACAATCACAAAATTTAGATTTAAGAGAATCAACAAACACCTCTCTTGATTTTGTTGTTTTATACACTTTATCATCATCAAAACGAGAAAGCACCTCCGCAATGTCACATTCACCTTCTCTAGTCAACGTATCTATCTTCGTTTTATACACATCTATATTACGTATAACAACACTATCACAACCAGAAGCAGTCTTTAATGAATCATACAGCACTGTATCTTTTTCAAACGTCTGATCTCCTAATATAAGCTTATTGCAGCCAAATAAATTTATAGTCGTATCCTTAGCTCCGATATTTACACTTACAGTCCTTATGATACTGTCACACTCAAATTCAAAATTCTTCTTCCTTATTGTATCATTAAACAACGTATCTTGAGTTATCTCAATCGTTGATTTATCAAAATACTCATACACATACTTGTCACAAACAGTCCGCGCCCACGGTTCCATTAAAGGCTTAAACACATTTATAGTCACATTGACTATGCTGTCGCAACCTTCTACCGTTTCCTTCGTGATAACGAACGTTGTGTCTTTATCATACACAACCCCGTCAACACTAACTGAACCGCAACCAGCCACAAGCGTATCGACTGCGTATGTTTTACGAACTTTGATATTCACAGTTGCAAACGTGTCACAATAAGACTCTCCTGTTATAACATCTTCAAATGATGTGTCTTCTGTATACTTTGTTCCTTTATAAGTAACACTTCCGCAACTATCCAAATTAAGAACATGACCTTTAAACGGAAGACATTGCACATTTATCTCTATACGCTTTGTCATGTTACCCTTCGACACAACAAGCACATCTTCACCCACTCCAACTAGACTAACTTCTCCGTTTTCATTTATGCTCACCTTTCCATTTTCTGAACTCCACGCAAAACCGTCTCGCACAGACACTTTAAAACTTCTAGTCACATTGTCCACCTCATTTTCTGCATCAAGTATGACAGTCATCTGCGCTAATTCATTTATGTCTGACTCAAAGCTCTTCTCTTCTTGGTAATCCACACGCGGATATCCATAATTACCCACCTGACCAGCACCTCCCCATTTAAATCCTGCTTCTGCCGTCAAGCCTTTCAACTCTATTTCTTCCGTCTTTTTGAATTTTATTTCTTCACTTTCAGAAACTGCTCCGACTGTCACCAATTGTTCGTCACACAAAACAGTCTTTATGTCATCCATAACAACAGGAGACACTGCATCCGCTTTTTTGTCTCCTTGCACCTGACCGACACTAAGTATAGAACGTATTACCCCGCTCTGATGCGTTCCTGATATACCACCTACAAACTCTTTACCTTTAACGATTCCCGAATTCATACAAACACACAAAGAGTCTTTGGAAACTCCGCAAAGTCCGCCTACATAATTCACACCAGAAACCACAGCTATATTCGTAACGCCCACCAAAGTTCCCGACGAAATACCACAAATACCACCCACTGTATTATCTCCTGTCACATTCGCTGAGTTTGACACCATCCTTATCGAGCCGTCCTTCAAGTAACCGCAAATAGCCCCTACATTATCAGCTCCCGACACTGTACCTGTCACAGACACCTCATGCACAACGCCTCCGTCAACGCAGCCAAACATACCCACATTGCTCTTGTCTGATTTTATATTCAATGATATAACGTGCTCATTTCCGTCAAACACACCTTCAAAAGCTTTTTCTCCAGTCCCAACCACAGTAGTCACTCCGTCAATATCATCTGTTACTATGAAATATTTGCCGACACTCCAATTTGAAGTTGCTGAGCCTTTTTTATTCTCTTCTACACGCCTTGCCAACTCTTCCATATCCTCCTTAGTTGATATCAAGTACGGTTTTTCTTCCGTACCCAATCCTCCTGAAAAATACGAATCCGTAACTTTAAACGGAATACGTCTCTCCAGTCCAGAACAAGACAATGTAAATATACTCTCGCCCTTCTTCTTTGGTATATAATAAGTTGCATCATCTCCCTTTTCGAACAGAGCACTAGTCGCTTCATCATCATAACTCCATACTACACTCTCTCCGCTAAAACACTTGTCCTTCAGCAAGATCGAGTCTGACACACTTGATATTAGGTCTCCACCCTCTGTAAACACCACCGGCACCGCCGCCAACTTAGCGATTACGTTATTCTCCACTCGCTCAGGTACAGGATAATAACCGCTATTAGAAACCCAACCCGGATAAGAGCAGTTCTGTACCTCTTCAAACGTTTTTTCAGAATCACCTCCTGATACACTCCTACCATAGTACATTTGCTTATCGTACATATTAGAAACTTTTGAAGGGCCTATCATCACGGACATTTCTTCACCTTTCACATGTCCTGCACTCACACACTCACGAGCATCTCCCCCTCCTGCTATACCATATGCAAATTTGCCGCTATGCACATATCCAGAACTTAAACAACTGACAATCTTACCTTGCCAACACGCAATACCTCCAGCCTTTTCTGTTCCTGAAATTTCTCCGATATTGACACAAAACTTAATCTCCGTATTTTTATCGCTTATCGTTCCTACTATACCTCCTGCATTAGTGCCTCTGACGGTAGCTGCATTACAACAACCTA
Source organism: uncultured Bacteroidales bacterium (assembly GCA_937915765.1). Classification (GTDB taxonomy): domain Bacteria; phylum Bacteroidota; class Bacteroidia; order Bacteroidales; family Paludibacteraceae; genus RGIG9379. Next base: position 19,374 of record CALGHE010000072.1, read on the forward strand.
CTATAGCAGATTTGCTCTCCAGATATCCGCACACAGCTCCCGCATTAGTACCTCCGTTCACATATCCACGCACCGACAAATCAAGAATACTATCTTTGGCTTCACTAGACACAACCCCAAACACACCTACATTCTTCTCGTTCGGCATATTAATGGCTACCGTTACACAATGTCCGCCTCCATGAAACAGCCCTTCAAATGGTTTGTCTTCCGTTCCTATTACAGTTCGCACAGAGTCTGTGATATCTGCCATCAACTTATATTTCTTACCCTTGGTAACTCCATTTGATGCACAATCTGCAAGCCATTCCATATCCTCCCGACTCCAGATTTCATAAAAGCCTTCGCCATTTACTTCTCTGCCCGAAGTGTTAAAATCTATATCTTTACCATAGTAAGTTTTTCCTCCGTAAATAACAAACGCCCTCAACTTATAGGGAGTATCAGACTCAAGGCCTGTTATGTTTCCTGACACAGACACCATTTTATCCTTATCTGACACCTTCTCGTAAAGAGTAACCTTTCTCCAATCACCAACACCCTTTTTAGATACCTCAAATCCATATTTTCCGTCTTCTATAGGCTGGTCGGGATTCGAGAAAAAAGCAAACGACCCATGAGCCTTTGCACTTGAGCTTCCTACACCAGACACGCTATCCGTACGTACAATAGGGTGACAAGACGGAGCACCTCCTGAACCCGAGTTTGCAGAGATCTTAAGCCCTGCAGGAATAGGGTAACCATCATTCACACCGTCAACATCTTCATACCAAACAGTCTCGCCAAACACCTTGCTATTCATATACTCTGCGAAACAACCTGACTGCATGTAAAGCTGAGGAAAAAGGTCTAGTTTTCCCTTATAGCCATCGCCTTTAATATCGTCTAACACATCATCTTGCGCATAAACATGCTCAACTACTACCTCTCCATTAATAAAACCTACTACCGTGTTCACATTATTACCTTGATTGCAGCTAACCTTTCCACTTACATAGCAATTTGACATAATTGCTCCTGACTCCAAATTCCCAACTATACCTCCCACATTATTCACCCCTGTCACAGACATTAAAGAATAAACGTTGCGTATTTCAGAAGCAACAGCAACACCGACCCCTCCTCCATAAGCACCATTCGTATTCGATGCATCTACACTAATTTCCCCTTTCGTGCCACTATTTATAACACTACTATTAGCAGCCCTCCCTACTATTCCACCTGTGGGTACGCTTCCGCCAACCTTCATAACACATGACGAAAAAGAACTCTCTATTTTGGAAAAAGAACAATCTCCCACCAGTCCACCTACCCCAACTTTACCATCATCACTTTCTCCTCCTGAACTTATAATCAAACTTACAGTATCAACAGAACAATTTGACACAACCATTTCTTTGTCCTCAGAACATTCTACAACTCCTAACAAACCTCCTGCCACACTTGCATAAACACGCCCTTCACTATCTCGCACATGACAGTTACTGATTTTCACCCCTGAATTATATACTTTAACATTGCCAGCAAGAGTCCCCCAGAAAACACAATCATTGCCAGCACCATCAAATGCAACATATTTTATATTCAGATTCTGTATCACTGTCTGTTTGTCTTCATCATCTCTTACAATGCCAAACAAACCTATCACATCATATTTATTTAAGTCATTAACAAAAGACAAGCCTTCTATAGATTTGTTATTACCATCAAAAAAACCCTTAAAATAATTTTGATTTTTTGTAATCATTGGCCCAATTATGCGATAGCCCCCTATTGGAATAAAATTATCCACTTCACTCATGTCTATATCATCAACCAGCTTATAGTGATAGTACGTTTTATCTCCCTTACCCGAAAAATAATTCGACAGAGCCACCAAATCATCTGCTGTTTTTATTATATACGGTTTATCTTCAGAGCCACTTCCTCCACTATATTGAGCATACGCCCCTCCAGCCATCATCATCAACGCAAGAATGGTTACAATTATTCGCTTCATCTCTATGTTAGGTAATAGTCGCTTCATATTATTATATTTTTTTCACTCTAAACGCAACCAGTCCCCAGTACCGGCTACATTTAAAATTTTCGGTTCTTTACTATTTTTTCTGGCTGACGCCCTATTTATATCCTCCTTTCAATCATACTTCACCGCCAAATAAGCACGTACAATCTATTCAAAGTATGCTAAGGTAATATTTTTTCAACAAGATACAAAAGAAAGTTGCGTTTTTTTTGGACTTTTCTTCATTTTACTTGCTTAGGTCTTCGATTTATCTTCTATATCTAACCATTTTCATATTAAAAAGGCTGTATCAAACATCCGTCCGACACAGCCTTTATGCGAATCAATAAAGTTTAATCAACCTTTATCACTTCATACCAGATTTCACCGTCATAGACCACCGCTTTGTACTGCACTCCATCCACTATATAGTAGGTGTTTCCTTCAATTTCCAACTTTTCGTAACCTTCAGGGATACTCTCCACTATAGCGCCTACCGGAGGAGCAACAACCTCATACTCGTTGTTTTTCATAATGTAGAATGTCCCGTAATAGTAGTGGTACTGTCGATTTGCCACCCAAAGCACACGAGGTTCAGGCAACAAAGACACTCTCGCTCCTATTGGCGGGCGTGAAACTATGTATTTGTCGCCAACATGCTTATAATAAACGCCTTTCTTATAATAATACACGCCAGAATGGTGTTTTATGAGCTGAGACTTTTTTACCGCCTTTGACTTTGAAACCGCAGCACCTCTTACCGGCATTTTATGGTAATTGGCACTTGGAGCTATATGCTTAGGCTTCAGATTCTTATTTTTCGTTGACGTATGCACATCCCCTCTCTTTTTCACCTCCGCATTAACTTTCGGAGCCGGGGCTGGCTTTACCGCTGGCGCCGGTTTCGGAGCTGGCTTTGCTGGCTGCACATTTCTGTTTTCGTTTGTGGAGACTGCTCGCCCTCCAGACTGTGTTGTGCTTGAACTGCGAGTCACACTTGTCCGTGTTCCGCCTCTGCCTTGAGCAACCAAATCACTTGCTGCGGACATAGCTACTATCATAGCTAACATTCCTATAAATTTGTTCATTTTCATAATTCCATGTTTTAGTTTGTTCCTTTCATCTTTAATAGTACACAAACCGCGCCAAACTTATTATAAGCGGATATATTCTCAAAAACAGCCTCTCTTCTCAGTTTCAACACTAACAAGCTCAATTATTTGCAACCTTTCTCTACCCTAAGCTTCAATTCCGTCACCTGCCCTTCGCTACGCTCAAACACGAAAACCCTGTCAAATTCACTGTAATAGCGATGCTGCAAAGCCTCCCTTGCCGTGTTCGGGTCATAAAAGCTCGACATCAGAAAGCTATTCTGTATAATAATCAGCCAATCCTCCGTGCAATCAGGATTATAACACCTGAGCTTTTCGTTCTTCGCCTCAATTCTCTGCGACACGCTCTGCACTGAAAGCGGCTTCACCTTCGTGGATATACCCGCATACCAAAGGCCTTCCGTCATACGCCCTGTCACATTCTGCACATGAATCTCCTCTATTTTTGACGGCAAATTCAAGTCTCCGTACTTCGACATTCTGTCTATCACATATTTCGTTCCTGTTGACTCTGGCACATTATCCATGACTATGCGAGCGATACGCTCTATGAAGCCCTGCTTTATCAAGCAAGACTTCTGGTCTCTCGGCATTGCCACAGACGGGCCCAATTCATTTTTAAAATGAACATCTACCACAAGTATCTGGTCGGACTGCCTTTCGAAGATTTCCTGCGCCCCGCTCATTATCTCGCTAAGATAATCTTCATGCGCCCGCAAGTTAAACTCCAAGTCCTTCCGCTCATATTTTAATTCTGTCAGCTCGATGCCTATCAATCTTTTTCTTGCATATAATAAGAAATCCGGACGTTCCGACTTCTCCAGTCGCCCTATCGGAAACGCAGGAAAGTTAGATTGAAACAGACGCATTATCGCCCATTCCCTCTTGTCCTTTTTTTCTTGATTATAACTGACTTCATTATTGTGATTTGTAAATTCCATACGCGCTCCTCCTTCCTTATTCACAAACTTAACAAACAAAAACGAAAGAACAAAAAATTTGGCAAGGAATCTACTTTTATACTTTTCGAAAACTGCAAAATTATTTCTTTCTCAGACCGCAAGACTTGTTCCATTAACAAAAATATTGAGGCGCCGACAAACACGACGCCTCAACTGAACTTTTATGAAAAATGCAACTTATCAGAATCGACTTAAGAATTTCCGTCCCTGCTCATCAGTTTCTGCTCCCAATTCCAAGCCGAACGCAAAGTATCTTCCAAAGTCTCCTGAGCCTTCCAGCCCAGCACCTCGTTTGCGTAAGACGTATCCGCCCAAACCTTCTCTATATCGCCGTCTCGCCTTGGTGCAACCTCAAACGGCACTTTAACGCCGGTAGCCTTTTCAAAAGCGGAAACCAACTCAAAGACCGAAACCCCGCGCCCCGTTCCTAAGTTAAATATTTCGACAGACTTCTCACTTTTATTCTCCAACATCCTTTTCACTGCAACAACGTGCGCTTTTGCCAGATCGACCACATTGATAAAGTCACGAATACAGGAGCCGTCCTCCGTATTATAGTCATCTCCAAAAATCCTAAGTTTCTCACGCAAGCCGCACGCAGTCTGAGTCACATAAGGAAGCAAATTGTTCGGAATTCCGTTAGGGAGCTCTCCAATCTCTCCACTCGGATGCGCGCCTATCGGGTTGAAATAGCGCAACAATATCGCCTTCAGGTTAGAGTAGGCATAAACGGTATCCGCAATTATGGTCTCGCTCATCTGTTTTGTGCTTCCGTACGGCGACGTGGCCGGCTTTATAGGCGACTGTTCCGTAACCGGCAGCACATCCGGCTGGCCATAGACAGTGCAGGACGAAGAAAACACTATGTTATCAATGCCGTGCTTAGGCATCAGTTCCAACAGATTAACCAGCGACATCAGATTATTCCGATAATAAAGAAGCGGCTTCTCCACAGACTCACCCACAGCCTTGCTCGCTGCAAAATTAATTATCGCCTCTATCCCCTGATACTTCTCAAAGAAACGGTCAAGCGCTATATAATCTTTACAATCTATATTTTCAAAGACAGGCTCAATCCCTGTAATTTTCTTTATACCATCAAGGACCGATATGTTTGAATTAGACAGATTGTCAACTATAATCGGCGTGAAGCCGGCGTTCATAAGTTCCACTACTGTATGCGAACCAATGTAGCCAGTCCCTCCTGTTACTAAAACTTTCTTCTTCATCAGAACAACTTTGACGGATAAACATTTTCACTTATCAAACTCTCTATCTTCGCCACAACAGTCGGACGGTCCTCCTGATAAGTCACGCCAAACCATTTGCACGGAGTGTCAAGGACCTCTATTGTAGAGCGATTTTCCTGAATAAGACGATTAACCATCGTAGGAATGCCGTATTCTGACTTTATATTGTTTTCATTCTCTTTCAAGAACACTTTGAAATCCTCTTCCGAATGAACAAAGTAGTCAGGAGTGAATCCCCACATATTCATCGATACAGGAAGATTCTCGTCAATAGTGCAAAACTCTCCGGTCTTCTGATCCTTATGCACAACCTTATCGCCCTGACGTTGCACTTCGTAATGTTCGACAACAGTTGTCAGATGACGATTTTCGTCCATGCTGCACACTCCGCGCGACACATGCCCGCTGTCAGACAATGTATTTCCCAAACGATAACCGACCATGCAATACTCGTTATTCTTGCCCTCCATCTTCTTCAGAGCATTTGCAAGGATTTCAAAACTTTCCTTACCGTAAAAGTCATCTGCATTAATAACGGCGAACGGAGTGCACACCTTGTCCTTACCCACAAGGATAGCATGATTTGTACCCCAAGGCTTCACACGTTCAGGATTTAAAGAGAATCCCTCCGGCAAAGAGTCCAATTCCTGGAACACAACATCAACATCTATATGCTCCTTATATTTTTCAAGCACCTTTTCTCTAAAGTCACTTTCAAACGCGTGTCTTATAACAAACACCACCTTGCCAAATCCGGCCCTGGCAGCGTCATAAATAGAATAATCCATAATGGTCTCGCCATTAGGTCCAACGCCATCCAGCTGCTTAAGTTTGCCGTAACGGCTTCCCATGCCAGCCGCAAGCACCAATAATGTCGGTTTCATTATATAAAATAAACTTAAAATTAAACATACAGATAAGGGGCCAGACTTGAAGTCCGACCCTCTCATCTGCAATTTTTAGTTACCCATTTCGGACAGGAACTTAATTCTCACCAGACGAATTTCCTCTTCCGTATAATCAGAGCCCAGCTCATTTATTGCAGTCTCAATATCGTCAGACTCCGCCTCATCTTTGAAATAAGAGAAGATGTCGTCGATACGGTCATCGTCCATAATCTGGACAAGGAAATAGTTGATGTTAATTTTGGTTCCCGAATAAACAATAGCCTCTATTTCGTCCAATAGCTCGCTAAAGTCCAAGCCTTTAGACTCTGCCAACACATCCAGTTCCACTTTGCGGTCAATAGCCTGCACAATAGACACTTTCAGTTTCGACTTATTAGCTACAGAACGCACGCGCATATCCTCCGGACGCACAATCTCATTTTCCTGAACATGAGTGCGAATAACCTTGACAAACTCTTCGCCAAACTTCTTCGCTTTTCCCGCTCCGACACCCGGTATATTCTGAAGCTCCTCTATTGTGACCGGATAAGTTGTGGCCATCGCCTCAAGCGACGGGTCCTGAAATATCACGAAAGGAGGCAACTCTAACTTCTTAGAAAGCTTCTTTCGCAAGTCTTTCAGAATTGCGAAAAGTTCCGGATCGACAGCGCAAGAGCCGCCACCCTTAATCTGCACCTCTTCCACCTCTTCATCCTCTTCGCTCTCTTTTGCGACTATAAACGACTTAGGTTTGTTCAGGAAGTCCTTTCCGGCCTTCGTCACCTTCAGCACTCCGTAATTCTCTATATCCTTCGATATATATCCGGATATCATAGCCTGCTGAATTACATTCTGCCAAGTACGTTCACTTTCGTCCTTACCTTCTCCAAAAGTCTCAATCTCTTCATCATGTCCATAAGACTTAACATCAGACGTTTCGTTACCCATAACAACGTCAATCACATGTTCGGTCTTAAACTTTTCTTTCAATGCTATGATGGTTTCTAAAACCGTACATAACAACTCTTTCCCTTCCACCTGTTTTTTCGGATTTAAACAATTATCACAATTACCACAATTACATTCCTTATATTCTTCGCCGAAATAGTGCAGCAGCACTTTTCTTCGACATACGGAAGACTCCGCATAACCGGCAGTTTCCTGAAGCAGCTGCTTGCCAATCTCCTGCTCCGCCAATGGTTTTCCTTGCATAAATTTCTCCAGTTTCTGCAAGTCCTTGTTGGAATAGAAAGCAATGCACTGCCCCTCTCCGCCATCTCTGCCAGCGCGACCTGTTTCCTGATAATAGCCTTCCAGACTTTTCGGTATATCATAATGAATCACATAGCGCACGTCCGGCTTGTCGATACCCATGCCAAAAGCTATGGTGGCTACAATAACCTCAACCTTCTCCAGCAAAAAGCTGTCCTGATTTCCGGAACGTGTGGAGCTGTCCATACCGGCATGGTAAGCAAGCGCGTTGATTCCGTTTACACGGAGCATCTCCGCCAGCTCCTCCACCTTCTTTCTGCTCAGGCAGTAGATGATGCCTGACTTGCCCTCCTGCGACTTTATATACTTAATTATGTCCTTCTCGACGTTATCAGTCTTTGGGCGCACCTCATAATACAAATTAGGACGGTTGAAAGAAGACTTGAACACACAAGCTTCCGTCATTCCAAGATTCTTCTGTATATCATGCTGCACCTTAGGCGTAGCAGTGGCGGTCAGCGCTATAATTGACGCCTTCTGCCCTATACTCGTTATGATTGGACGGATTCTTCTGTACTCAGGTCTGAAATCATGCCCCCATTCCGATATACAATGAGCCTCGTCTATTGCGTAAAAAGAAATCTTCACCTGTTTGAAGAACGCCACATTCTCCTCTTTCGTCAAAGACTCCGGAGCAACATAAAGAAGCTTTGTTTTACCCGACAAGACATCAGACTTCACGTTCTCGATAGCCTGCTTTGTGAGCGACGAGTTCATAAAGTGAGCCACACCCTCTTCCGTGCTGAAACTTCTCATTGCGTCAACCTGATTCTTCATTAGGGCAATAAGAGGCGAAATCACCACCGCCGTGCCGTCCATCAGCAAAGACGGAAGCTGGTAGCACAGCGACTTACCCCCACCGGTCGGCATAAGCACAAATGTGTCCTTCTGTTCCAGCACACTTGTGATAATTGCCTCCTGGTTGCCTTTGAACGAATCAAAGCCAAAATGCAACTTCAAATGTTCGCTTAGTTCTTTTCCTTTTATAATCATAAGAATACATGTTTCTTTTAACTGAAAAGCAAATAAAACCATACCCGAAAGCGACCCATCTATGAATCTCAGGATTCAACAGCCCACACATCAAGCCACTTTCAGCCTTTCAAGATTAACCTTCTGAAGTTTGCTTTTTGCATACTCCAACGTTATATGCAATTTTTTGTCCTTTGCAGAAGGCATTTCAAACATTACATCAATCATTATCATCTCCACAATAGACCTTAGACCTCTCGCACCCAGTTTGAACTCGACAGCAGTGTCAACTACAAACTCGAACACCTCCTCGTCAAACGTCAGCTCTATGCCGTCCATTGCAAACAGTTTCACATACTGCTTAATGATAGAGTTTTTAGGTTCCGTCAATATTCTCCTTAACGCTTCGCGGTCCAACGGATTCAAGTACGAAAGCATCGGCAGCCTGCCTATAATTTCCGGAATCAGCCCGAACGACTTCAAGTCCTGCGGAGTAACGTACTGCAACAGATTTGCAGTGTCGATACGCTCCATATCCTTAGACGCCGCATAACCAACAACTTTAGTGTTCAATCTGTTCGCTATCCTGCGTTCTATTCCGTCAAACGCGCCACCGCAGATAAAAAGAATGTTCTTCGTGTCAACCGGTATCATTTTCTGGTCCGGGTGCTTACGACCGCCTTGCGGCGGCACATTAACCACAGAGCCCTCCAGCAGTTTCAGCAAACCTTGCTGAACACCTTCGCCGCTGACATCCCTCGTGATGGACGGATTGTCGCTTTTGCGGGCAATTTTGTCTATCTCGTCAATAAAAACGATACCGCGCTGCGCCGCCTCAACGTTATAGTCCGCAACCTGAAGCAAGCGGGTCAAAATACTTTCAATATCCTCACCCACATATCCGGCTTCGGTCAGAACCGTCGCATCCACAATCGTAAAAGGAACTTTAAGCAATTTGGCTATAGTCTTGGCCAACAAAGTCTTTCCAGTTCCTGTAGAACCGACCATAATGATGTTTGACTTTTCAATTTCCACATCATCATCGTCCTTAGTCTGCATCAATCTTTTGTAATGGTTATAAACCGCCACAGACAATATTTTTTTCGCCACATCCTGACCTATTACATATTGGTCTAGGAAATTTTTTATCTCAAGCGGCTTTGGCAGTTCGCTTTTTTTCATGTTGAATCCGCCATCGCCCTTCTTTTTGTCATTTTTCAGCAACTCGTCAAGCATATCCGCAGCACGCTCTATACAGTCGCTGCAAATATAGCCGTCAATACCCGTGAGCAGAATAGGCACCTCCTTTTTCGCTCTGCCGCAAAAACTGCATTTCTCAACTTTAGCCATAACTGTTACTTTTTGTTACGCTCCAAAACTTCGTCAATCATGCCGTAAGCCTTAGCCTCTTCCGCAGTCATCCAGTAATCTCTGTCTGAATCCTTCTCAATTCTGTCAAACGGATTTCCTGAATGTTCCGCTATGATAGTGTAAAGTTCTTTTTTCAGTTTTTGTATTTCACGAGCTGTAATCTCTATATCAGACGCTTGTCCCTGCGCGCCCCCCATGGGCTGATGAATCATCACACGAGAATGCTTAAGCGCGGAACGTTTTCCGTTAGCGCCCGCCACAAGAAGCACAGCCGCCATAGAAGCCGCCATTCCGGTGCAGATAGTGGCCACATCGCTGCTGATGAACTGCATTGTGTCATAAATGCCAAGCCCTGCATAAACTGAGCCCCCCGGAGAATTCAGATATATAGATATGTCCTTGCCAGGGTCTGCAGAGTCCAAATAGAGCAACTGAGCCTGAATCACGTTAGCTGTATAGTCGTCAACCTGAGTACCTAAAAATATAATTCGGTCCATCATCAGACGAGAGAACACGTCCATCTGGGTCACGTTAAGCTGGCGCTCCTCCAAAATGCTTGGAGAAATGTAACTATTAACCACACTTGAGTACTGGTCCAAAGCCAACCCGTTCATTCCCAAATGCCCAACCGCATATTTTCTAAAATCGTTATTCATTTTAATCTCTTTTTATCCAATACAAACTTAAGAAATTTATCATGAAACGCAAACTCTAAACAAAAAAAAATATCATTACGTTCCAAACTTTTTTTATTGCGCGATCTTGCTACATTTCTGCCCATCATCTATAAGCAAAACTTGCAGACTCGCTTTGTTTCGATAATATCTGTAGGCAAACTTAATCAAATATTTCTTTTATGCAAATTTTCCCAGCGTTTTTTTATGAAAAAAAATTGCATTTTCGCCCGATGTTATAAAAAACAAGCCCCAAGCATAAGCAAGGGGACTTGTTGTCTGTTAAAAGCCTGCATTCAAATATCAGACGACAGAACCTGATGTTTATTCGAACATTTTGTTAAATTCATCCAAAGAAACCTCTTTCAAGTTGAGCTTAACTGATGATTTAACTACAGCAAGAACCTTCTCTTCCACCACCTTATCCACCATGTTCTTAACAGCGTCTTTGTTCTTAAGCATATTCTTCGCGTAGTCTTCCAGATACTCCTCAGGAATAGACATCATTCCGTACTGAGCAAACTGAGCCTTAGCAGCCTTCTTTGCAAAGTTCATCAAATCATCGTCGCCAACTTTTATTTCATTCGCCTTGACAATCTTCTCCTTAATCAAGTGCCATTTAAGGTCCTTAATCATATCCGCGTAGTTTTTGTCAAGCTCTTCCTGTGTCATCTTTTCGTTTGTCGCAAGCACCCAACGTTTAAGGAAATCGTCAGGGAACACAAGTCCGTCCAATTTCTTCACCAAAGTGTCACGAACGTCAAGCAGCAATTTATAATCGCTGTCGATAGACAAAGACGACTTCAAATCTTCCTTAATTTTGTTTTTGAATTCTTCCTCGCTCTTAACGACACCTTCACCGAAAGCCTTGTCAAATAGTTCCTGATTAAGTTCAGCCTCAACATGACGAGTGATGCCGGTAATTGTCATCTGGAAATCAGAAGTTATATTGGCAGCCTGCTCCTTTGTCATCTTCAAGAAAGACGCTATTTCAGCTTCATTTTCGAAAGCAGTCTTAGGGTTGAACACAACTGGCTGCCCTTTCTTCGCGCCTGCGAACAAAGACTTCTGCTCCTCGTTCTTCATATATTTAGGGCAAAGCACAACGCTTTCCACCTTCAATTCGCCTTCCTTGCCGTCAACAAGCTCCACGATGTCACCCTTAACAACGTCAGTCTCCACAACTTCGTCCACTTCCTTGTATTCGCCGAAACGCGCTGTATGCGACTTAACGGCATTGTCAACCATAGTGTCATCTACCATGATTTCATACTGAGGCACAGAAATTCTCTTGTTCAAGTCCAAACTGAACTCAGGAGCAATAGCAACATCGAACACAAAGTCAAACTCTTCCTGCAAGTCGAAATTGATAGGGCTCTGGCTTTCGCTAGGAAGCGGCTCTCCCAAAACCTGAATATCATTATCTTTAATGTAACCATACAGTTTTTCGCCAAGAACCTGATTGATAGTCTCACCCAAAACCTGCTTGCCATACATTTTCTTAATCATAGAAGCCGGAACCTTACCTGGACGGAAACCCGGAACATTTGCCTTTTTTGCGTAATCTTTCAAAGTTTTTTCAACTTTTTCCTGATAATCGCTCTTCTCAACGTGCAATGTGATTATTGCATTTACTTCGTCGATGTTTTTTCTTTCAATATTCATCTGTATAATACTTAAAATTATTTCTTACTGATTTTCAGCAATTTACACCCTTGCCGAAATACATTTGCGCAACATCTTCCGCTACGCCCCTCATTTTAAGTCGCAAAGATAATAAAATAATTAGTAAATGAAAACAATTTGTTTTTCTGATGTTTTTTTTTCTCAAAAAACTGCAATTTTCACATTTCACCACAAGTCATCATACAGAGAAAAAAACTGCAGATTGGGCGGAAGCGCGTCACTCATCATATCTGCCGCCCCATAACTTTTTCATAAACTCAGCCGTCCGCTGTTCTGCCGCGTTCTGCTGCGGATGCCAGAATCTGCAGTTCATCACCTCTTTCGGCATAAACTCCTGCTCTACAAAATGTCCCTCGTAATCATGCGAACACTTGTAACCTTTGCCGTAGTTCAGCTCCTCCATCAGCTTTGTCGGAGCGTTTCTCAGATGAAGCGGCACCGGCAAATTGCCAGTCTGCTCCACAACGGCAAGCGCCTCTCCGATAGCTTTATACGCCGAGTTGCTCTTAGGGCTGCTCGCGAGATAAACAACCGTCTCGGCCAGTATTATCCGCCCTTCCGGCCATCCAATTTTCTGCAAAGAGTCGAAACACGCATTCGCAAGCAGCAGAGCGTTCGGATTCGCAAGCCCGATGTCCTCCGCCGCCGAAATCACGAGCCTCCGCGCAATGAACTTAGGGTCTTCGCCGCCAGCCACCATACGTGCAAGCCAATAAATAGCCGCATCCGGGTCGCTGCCTCTGATGGACTTTATGAACGCCGAAATCACATCGTAATGCATCTCGCCCTTTTTGTCGTAAGCCAAAGGGTTCTGCTGCAAACGCTCAACAACCTTGTCATCAGTTATCTCGACAAGCTCAGAATCAGGCTCTGCGTTCACCACAAGTTCTATTATGTTCAACAATTTTCTTGCATCCCCGCCCGAAAAGCGCAGCAGCGAGTCCGTCTCCACCAAATTCACCTTTCTTTTTTTCAGCTCTACATCAGTCGTTATCACATGGTTTGCAAGCTCAAGCAAATCATCTTTTCCCAACGACTTCAGCACATAAACCTGACAACGCGACAACAGCGGCGTGATAACTTCGAACGAAGGATTTTCCGTTGTCGCCCCTATGAGCGTAACCACACCCTGTTCCACCGCCCCGAGCAACGAATCTTGCTGCGACTTAGAGAACCGGTGAATTTCATCAATAAAAAGAATTGGTCTGTTCGTGTTGAAAAAACGTGAGTTCTTCGCCTTCTCTATAACTTCACGCACCTCCTTAACACCTGAGCTTATGGCGCTCAATGTAAAGAAAGGGACTTCCAGCTTTTTCGCAATGATATTTGCCAAAGTTGTCTTTCCTACACCAGGAGGTCCCCACAATATAAACGAAGAGACTCTGCCCGACTCCAGCATTCGCCGAAGCACGGAATTTTCTCCCACCAGATGTTTCTGACCTATGTAATCGTCCAACGTCTGCGGACGCATTCTCTCTGCTAAAGGCTGCATTGATTTCTTTTTTTTACTTTTCGAGGCTGCAATTTATGCAAAATATCACAAACCCGCAAAAAAAGAGCCGTTTTTATATTTTTTTCACAAAAACGTCGAGTTCAGCAAACAAAAGAATCATTTGTCTATCATAGGGTTATACATCATGATAGCATTGTTTTCAGACACAAGTTCCTCTCTCTCTTCGCCAGTCTTCAAATCAGTAATCTTGCGCCAGATTCTATTATGCCGCGTATATCCGCCCCACCACTGATGCTCTATGCAATGATCACGCTCAAAGACCTCGTACCTCAAGCTGTTCTCGCAGTCGCACGAAATTGTTCCGTGCAGATATTCATCATCAAGCCACAAATTAATTTTAAAATTCATGTCCGTCTCATTTTTCAACTGCAAATCTATATAATTGTACGCTAGTGTCGCCCCACAAGCAAAAGGCACAGTCCTATTTGAGTCCGGAAACACGTCATAACTATGCCTCCAACGCTCTGTAACAGTAAGCGGCGTATGCAAAACCATCCAATAGAGCAAATTTCCCAGCTGGCACAAACCGCCGCCCACTCCTGTCCTAACCTTTCCGTTATGAATCATCATCCCCTCTTTATAGCCTTTGCGCGCCGAAGGTCTGCCCACCAGCCTCCAGATAGAAAAAGTCTCTCCCGGACGGATTACCACACCATCCAGAGGCGCAATAGCAAGCCTCAGGTTCGTTATCTTGTTATGTTGCAGATACATGTCAACATCCTTCAGTTTGCGCAACAACATTGACTTGTGCTCAATAACTTTATGAGGACACTCCACATTCCTTACCTTTGAAAATTTAGTTGGAGAGAAAAGCCACTGCAACTTCCTCTTCAAGACATAATACTCCCTTCCGCACAAACGACGGAAAGCACTTCTTTCTATTGGTTTTTCAACTTCTTTCATCATGATATGTTTCTATTTTAATAATTAAACCATTGACTGAATAAAAATCAAAGTCACAAACGTCATTAAAAAACAATAAATTTAATCGATTACAGACGCTCAAATTTTACACAAAAGTAGAAAAAACTTTAACATTTACAAAAAAAGCAGATGTTAATAAGAATATATCAATGGAATTAGCTCTGAATATTATGTTCCAAAGAAAATCTTAAATGCAATACGATTTAATTCATAGAAATCGCCTTTTACAAACATCCATACCTATTTATAAAGTAAATATTTATAAAAAACGTGCAACATTCACTCAAATTTATGAATTTTTATGTCATTTTCATACATCCGCCTGACAAAATAACACTTTTACCCAAATAAAAATACGTTTTTATTCGCTTTTTAGAATAAAATAAATTACTTTTGCACCAACAAACTGAAAGAGTATCGGAAACGGTCGAAAAAACACGGTTTCCTTTCTTTATGACGAACAATATAAAAGATAAAAAAAATGAGCGAAAAAAAGATGTCCGATGCGTTGAAATATCACGCAGAAGGAAGACCAGGTAAAGTTCAGGTTGTTCCTACAAAACCAACGGCAACACAGAGAGACTTGGCATTGGCTTACTCGCCAGGTGTGGCAGAGCCTTGTTTGGAAATTCAGAAAGATCAGCAGAAAGCTTACGACTACACTGCAAAAGGCAACTTGGTGGCTGTTATTTCTAACGGAACCGCGGTTTTGGGACTTGGCAACATCGGAGCTGAAGCTGGCAAGCCTGTAATGGAAGGAAAAGGACTTCTTTTCAAAATTTTTGCAGACATCGACGTTTTTGACATCGAAGTAAACGAAACTAACATAGACAAGTTCGTTGATACAGTTAAGGCTATCGCGCCTACTTTCGGCGGTATCAACCTTGAAGACATAAAAGCTCCTGAGTGTTTTGAAATCGAAGAGAGACTTAAGGCAGAGCTTGACATCCCATTGATGCACGACGACCAGCACGGCACTGCAATCATCTCTGCAGCCGGATTGCTTAACGCTCTTGAATTGGCAGGAAAGAAGATTGAAGAGGCTAAGATCGTGGTGAACGGAGCCGGCGCGGCTGCAAACTCTTGCACTCGACTTTACATCGCTTTGGGCGCTAAGAAGGAAAATGTGATCATGTGCGACTCTAAAGGTGTTATCAACACAAAGCGCACAGACTTGAACGAACGCAAGAAGGAATTTGTCACTACTCGCGACATCAACTCTTTGGAAGAGGCTGTCAAGGGCGCGGATATGTTCCTCGGGCTTTCTGTTGCTGGTGTTTTGACTAAGGAGATGGTTCAGTCTATGGCGGAAAACCCAATTGTTTTCGCTTTGGCTAACCCTAATCCCGAAATCTCTTACGAAGACGCTAAGGCTTCTCGCCCTGACTTGATCTTCGGTACAGGACGTTCTGACTATCCGAACCAGATCAACAACGTGCTTGGCTTCCCTTACATCTTCCGCGGAGCTCTTGACACTCGCGCAAAGGGCATCAACGAAGAGATGAAACTTGCTGCTGTCTATGCGTTGGCTGATTTGGCTAAGCAGCCTGTGCCTGATGTGGTAAGCATCGCTTACGGCGGCAAAAAGATGAAGTTCGGCCGCGAATACCTCATACCTGCAGCTTTGGACCCTCGCTTGCTCGAAACAGTGGCTCCTGCAGTTGCAAAAGCGGCAATGGACTCTGGCGTCGCTCGCAAGCAAATTGAAAACTGGGAAGATTACAAGGCTGAATTGCGCGCTCGCATGGGATTGGACAACACTTTGATCGGCTCTTTGACAGAAACCGCAAAGGCTGACCCTAAGCGCGTTGTGTTCACAGAAGCTAACAACGTGAACACTTTGCAGGCTGCTTCTATCGCAAGAAAGGACGGAATCTGCAAGCCAATCCTTCTTGGCAACGAAGAGCGCATCGCTAAGATTGCAAACGAAAACAACATCAATATAGACGGCATCGAAATCATCAACCTTCGCCACGACCGCGAGGAAGAACGCCGTAACAGATACGCCAAGTATGTTTCTGAAAAGTTGGCTCGCAAGGGTTACACTTACTCTGAAGCTAAAGAGAAGATGTACGACAGAAACTACTTCGGCACAATGATGGTCGAAACTGGCGACGCAGACGCTATGGTGACTGGCGTTTACACTAAATATACTGACGCTATCAAACCAGCTCTTGACATTATCGGAACACGCGACGGTCTTAACCACATCGCTGCTCTTAACATTGTCAACACAAGCAAAGGCACTTACTATTTCGCAGACACTTTGGTGAACAACAGACCTTCGGCAGACACTTTGGTTGACATCGCGCTGCTGACTAACGAAACTGTAAAATTGTTCAACGAAAAACCTGTGATGGCGATGTTGTCTTACTCTAACTTTGGAGCAGACACAACAGGAAGCCCTTGCACTGTGCACGAAGCTGTATCTAAGCTGCACAACGAGCACCCAGAGGTTCTTGTTGACGGCGAAATGCAGGTTAACTTCGCTTTGGACCGCAAACTTCGCCACGAACACATGCCGTTCAGCAAAATCGACGGAATGGACGTTAACACGTTGATATTCCCTAACTTGAATTCTGCAAACATCGCTTACAAGATGATGCTTGAAATCGGTTTGGCTGAAAACGTTGGTCCTATCCAGATGGGCTTGAAGAAACCGGTTCATGTGCTCGACGTTGAAAGTTCTGTGAGAGATATTGTGAACATCACAACTATCGCTGTTATCGACGCTCAGATTTGCGCGTCAAAGAACAAATAATTAGAATTTTCTTTGTATTTCATATCATTTATTTTCAGAGAGAGGAGTTCGTGAGAATTCCTCTCTTGTTTTTTGGGAGGATACATCACGGCTCTTTCATTTAAAGTTTACTTGACCCATTGTCACTCGCGGAAGTCGTACGGAGGCTTTTGCATCCTTATCTACACCAGACCAAAGAAAAACAAAACTTCGAATCCCTCAAAAACGTTTTTTCAGTTTTTTGTTTAAATATTGCGCTTGCTAGTTGACTCTACAACTTTACTATAGCGTACTACACACATTTAAAATACCTTCACTTTTTTGTCTAAAATCCAATATTATTTCTATCTTTGCAAGATAAACTGCATACGTGGCATTTTGCAGATTTTGGCATGAGAAAATAATAAAAAAAATAACATAATATGTTTGAAAATTTAGGAGAAAGACTGGAAAGATCCTTCAAAATTCTGAAAGGTGAAGGAAAAATTACCGAGATAAACGTTGCGGAGACGCTGAAAGATGTCAGAAAGGCATTGCTCGACGCCGACGTGAACTACAAAATCGCAAAGCAGTTTACAGAAACTGTAAAGGAAAAGGCTCTTGGCCAAAACGTGCTCACCGCAGTGAAGCCAAGCCAGCTGATGGTGAAAATCGTTCACGACGAACTCGCTCTCCTTATGGGCGGCTCTAGCACAGACATAAACTTGAAAGGAAGCCCAGCCGTGATTCTGATGTCAGGTCTGCAGGGTTCTGGTAAAACTACTTTTACCGGAAAGCTTGCCAATATGCTCAAAACAAAAAAGAACAAGAACCCGCTTCTTGTAGCGTGCGACGTTTATCGTCCTGCCGCTATAGAGCAGCTTAAAGTTCTGGGCGAACAGATTGGCGCGCCTGTCTATACAGAAGAGGGCAACAACAACCCCGTGCAGATTGCGATGAACGCAATCGCTCAAGCTAAAGCAAAAGGCAACGACGTGGTTATTGTCGATACCGCCGGACGTCTGGCTGTTGACGAGCAGATGATGAACGAAATATCGGCTATCAAGTCGGCAATCAACCCGCAGGAGACTTTGTTCGTTGTTGACTCGATGACAGGTCAGGATGCTGTAAACACCGCCAAGGAGTTCAACGACCGCCTCGACTTCGACGGCGTGGTGCTCACCAAGCTCGATGGCGATACCCGTGGTGGTGCCGCTATCTCTATCCGTTCGGTTGTCGACAAGCCATTGAAGTTTATCTCG
>CALGHE010000073.1 GCA_937915765.1 uncultured Bacteroidales bacterium
TTCCTGTTTTGTCGATATTTCGGTGAATATTTGTTTTTTGAGGAGACATTAAATATAGATAGTATATATACCGAAAACGGTAAATGGTATCATAGGCACTTTATGTTTTCACTTTCAGGTATTAAACCTGAAACAGACAATGTAGTAGAGATAAAGGAAACCTCCTGTACTAAAAAAACAATCATCCATCTAAAAGGTTTCAAGTCTGCATATAAAGACGATGTTCCATTTAAATTAGAAAGCTTAGCAAAAAGAATCATCGAGCATTGTCTTCCTTATTTTATAATGGGAACATGCCCTAAAATAGTTTTAAAGGACAATTTAGGAGATACTTTTTGCCTAAATAATTACTATGAAAAATCCTATAAAGACTCTCTGCATCAAGATTCTATGACACTAAAAAACAAACAATACACACTATATCACATGCTTATTGTGGAATTGTCAAGAAATGTGCAGTCAAAAAACACCCAAAATCTAAGATAGGCATGTGTCAGGCAACGTGATGAGAGAGTTGCTTTGAATTTCTTAATGCCACAGGTGGGAGACCACCTTCATTGAAGCTGTTGATTCTTTGTGTGTTGTAGTAACCAAAGATATATCTGAAGATGATAGTCTTGACCTCTTCACGTTTCATCTTGTATGTCGGAATCTGATACAGCTTTTCTTTTTTCAGTGTAGCAAAAAAGCTCTCCATACGAGCGTTGTCATAGCAGTGAGCAGTACCACTGAGACTTTGAATAAGACCAGCTGTTACCAGTTCACTGCGGAAAGCGTAGCTTGTATACTGACAGCCTCTGTCGCTGTGAAGGATTGCTCCTTCGAGCCTCCCATACTTCTCACGGAGTTGCTTAATGGTATCTATACAAAGCTCTTTCTTCATATTATCGCGCATTTCAAGAGCAACAATTTCGCCGTTGAAACAGTCGAGAATTGGAGATACATAGAGCTTGCCGTCAGCACACTGAACTTCAGTAATATCAGTCAGGAGCTTTTTAAGCGGTGCATCCGCAGTGAAATTTCGTTTTATCAGGTTTTCTTTATCCTGAGTAGCTGTGTCAGCCTTTGTAATTCCGTTAGATCTGCGATGTCTGTGAATAAGTCCAGCTTCACTCATAGTGCGATAAACTGTTCTGAGGCTGACATGAGTGCCACGCTGTGCAAGAGCTATCTGCATCCTTCTGACACCGTAATTCTTGTTGTCAGGATGCTCTGATAATATACCTTGTATTTTGACCAGAAGAAGTTGTCTTGCACCGGGCTTACCCTGATTTCTAAGCCAGCGATAGTAACCTGATTCACTGATTTTCAGGACTTGGCATATTGCTTTCGCTCCGTACTTGTGGCGAAATTCATTGACGAACAGATGACGTTCGCTTGTTTTTACTTCTTCCGGTCTTTTGCGAAAAAACCGAGTGCATCCTTTAAAATCTCATTTGCTTTACGCAGTTCGGCAATCTCACGTTCGAGTTCTATAATTCGCTTATTTGCTTCGTCATCAGACATATGATAATTCTTTGCCTTGGCAGCGGCGTTACGTTTTGAACGCCAGTCTGACAGCGTGTAATACCGGATTCCTAATTGCTGAGCAGCCTTTTTCAGTCCAATTTCATCTGAGAGCTTTAACGCCTCTTCTTTGAATTCTTTACTGTACTTCATTTTTTCTTTCCCTTTCTGGTTTTCTTATTTATATTCTACCAGATTTTTGGGTGTTTGTTGACTGCTCTTTCAGTATAACACATCACTGCAATTTTGCAGTTGTGTGTGCAGTAAAAACAGGCGAAATGCATACGATGAAAGGCATTATAACGATACAAACATTTCAGTTACTGAAAGCGAACAAAATACAACTATGCAGGAATCTGATGCAACAGTTCCAGTTGATGATTTCATAATGGAAGCTACATCGTCAGTCGCTGTTGCTATAAGGGTATATGCAAGTCAATACTTCGTTGACGAGAAGGAAATTTGTAATAAGGTTATACATAGCGTCATGCAAAAGGATTCTCAAATGTATGCAAGAACGTATTCCGCCTTTGTCGAAGATACTTTACATGTTCTCTTTGATTTTATTTTTCAGGAATCTTCAGAATCTGCCCTGTAAAAATCGTATCAGATTTCAGATTGTTCAGTGTTTTTATTTCAGCGTATCTTACACCGCTGCCAAGATATTTCTCAGCAATGCCCCAGAGGTTTTCGTTTTTTGCAACCATATGTTCCTTATAATTTGGAACGTATGATCTGGAATAGCCGTTCAATCCTGCTGTTTTCATCATAGCAGGATAATCTTCATAGCCATAATTCAGGTCAACAGCGGATACAACACCTTTGACAGTGCCGGTATGACTATACTGCCAGATGCCGTGCTCATATTTGAAATCAGTTTTTGTCACACCGGTATGCGCAACCCATATGGCATAACGTTTCATAAAGTCGGCAGTAAATACAGATTCCAGAAAAGCCTTGTAACTATAGATGCCAACCCAATATCCTGCATTTTCCATCACAGTGCAAAATGCAGCGGCAATGTCCTGCAAACGTTTGTCAGATAAACCAAGCTGTGTCTTATCCTCAATATCGAAGTAAATTGGATAGTCAAATTTCTTTCCAGAAATTGCTTTCAGACATACCTCTGCCTCTCTCTTGGCCTCTTCAACGGTAAGCGCATAGCTGTACCAATACGCACCCGTATAAATACTGTTTTCTGCACAACCAGCAAAATTTCTCTCAAAGCTGGAATCCTTCTGTGAAAGCTCCCGTCCGTAACCTGCACGTAGAATGGCAAATTCCACCGCATCGGACTTGACCTGTTTCCAGTCAATTGTACCCTGATGCGAAGAAACATCAATACCTTTGTTCATACTCTCACCTCCCGTCTATTATTATATGCGATTTTCAGAAATATGTTCAAAAGGCACATTTCAACTAAAACCAGAGAAATTTTTCAGCAAATTATCAAATTTCCCCACTTGACATATATAGCAAAATGAGTTATAATAAAAAAGTATGGACAAGTTTTATTTGCTCCATAATGCGCTTCCTTTGGAGGCTCTCTTAATGTAAATTTTATCGAAGGTGATTTTATGAGCAGCAAATCAGGATTTATGTCAAATCTAAATAAATCGACAAAAATAACGATGTTTTCTTGTCTTGGATTTATCCTTCTGACAGGCGTAATCCTTTTATTCTTTATTATCTTTCCCATAACTCCCTCTGAAAAAGTTATGGCAAGTATCGGACGCGAAAACGTTGTCAATAACGGCTCCGGCGGCTCTCCTCAGAGTATAACCCCAGCTGTAATAACTACCGTCAGCGGCGAAAGCAAGGATACCGTTACTTCAACAACTACAACAGGCACTACAACAACCCGTACTGTAAATATCCGCATAACAACAGGTTCAGGATTTCTTTGGAACGGTCGTATTCCAACAGGAGGATTTTCAGGCGATAATTCTTATCCTACAGTTGTTGTTGATCCCATAGTACCTACTCCAGACCCTGGTGCACCTATCTATCCGCAGGGAACAACACCTCCTGCCGATGCAGGAACAACACCTCCTGCTGCAACCACACCAAATCCCGATCCAAACGGGGGCACAGTAACTCCACCGTCAGATACTCCTGCAACACCTGAACCACCTGTTGACACTCCCCCTGAAACTCCTGTAACACCTCCTGAAACTCCTGTTACACCACCACCTGCAGATACTCCGGAACCACCACCGGCAGATACTCCT
>CALGHE010000074.1 GCA_937915765.1 uncultured Bacteroidales bacterium
GACGTGAGGCGTATCCTGGGGACATCTTCTATTTGCACTCTCGTCTTTTGGAACGTGCTGCGAAGATTATCAACAATGACAATGTTGCAAGCCAGATGAACGACCTGCCTCCATCAATGAAGAACAGAGTGAAAGGTGGCGGTTCTTTGACTGCGTTGCCTATCATCGAAACTCAGGCTGGAGACGTGTCTGCTTACATCCCTACTAACGTAATCTCTATTACAGACGGTCAGATATATCTTGAAAACGACTTGTTCAACGCTGGTATCCGTCCTGCTGTGAACGTTGGTATCTCGGTATCTCGTGTGGGTGGTAGCGCTCAGGTCAAGGCAATGAAGAAAGTTGCCGGAACATTGAAAACAGACCAGGCTCAGTTCCGCGAACTGGAATCGTTCTCCAAGTTTGGCGGCGACATGGACGCTGTTACAAAAATGGCTATCGACAAGGGTGTGAGAAACACTGAAATGCTGAAGCAGCCTCAGTACTCGCCTATCCCTGTTGAACATCAGATTGCAGTCATCTATTGTGGCACAAAAGGTTTGCTGAACTCTCTTCCTGTTGAAGAGGTTCCTAACTTTGAAAAAGCTTTCATCGATCTTTTGGAAGCCGCTCACAAGGAAGATGTGCTTACTCCATTGAAGAATGGTGTTATCAACGATGACATCACCGCTATTTTGGAAAATGAAGCTGCATCTGTTGTTAGCCAAATTAAAGAGGGATTAATCATTAAATGATAGTTAAATGGCATCATTAAAGGAAGTAAAAGCGAGAATTGGTTCAGTGACTTCTACAAAGAAGATTACCGGAGCAATGAAAATGGTCTCTTCGGCAAAACTGAAAAAAGCTCAATATGCTATCGAGAGCATCGCTCCTTATCAGGAACGGCTCAATAACATTTTGAACAATTTTTTAGCGACAGAAACTGATTTTCAATCGGCGTTTGCCGAAGTCAGACCGCTAAAGAAGTTGGCTATTGTGGTCTTTTCTTCTAACTCAAGCCTTTGTGGAGCTTTCAACTCTAACGTGGCGAAACGCTTGTCTGAGGTTGTTGAGGAACATAAAAGTTTGGGTGCCGACAATATTGTTATTTTCCCTATCGGGAAGAAGGTTCAGGAATTTACTGCTAAATTGCAGGTTAAAGCTGAGGGTGACTTTCAGGATGTGGCCGACAAGCCTAATTTCGACGCTATGTCCGACATCACCAACGATTTGATGAACCGCTTTTTGAACAAGGAGTTTGACAAGGTTATAGTTATCTATCATCACCTGAAAAGCACCGCTGTTCAGAAACTGCAGACCGAAACGTTCTTGCCTATCGCTCTTGACAGCAATAATGCAAACGCTTCTTCTGGAGGGGACTATCTCGTTGAGCCTAGCAAATCTGAAATTTTGGAGTCTCTGCTGCCTAAAGCCCTTAGAACCAAGCTTTACGCTTGTCTTCTTGACTCTAACGCATCAGAGCATGGAGCTCGTGTAGTTGCAATGCAAACTGCAACGGACAATGCAGACGACCTGATTTCTGAATTGACCATACTTTACAACAAAACAAGGCAGCAAGCCATCACAAACGAGTTGCTCGACATTGTGGGCGGTGCGGCTGCTTTGGGCAAATAAGGTCCGTAATAGGAAAGGAGTGCTTTACGGCACTCCTTTTTTTATTTTTCACAATTTGCTTATTATCTTCTGAACATAGTCTTTCGCCACATCCGGTTTCGGCACTCTGAAATCAAACCACCTAAAGACAGGTATATCAAATCCTAAATCATGCATATAGTTCAACGTAGCATGATTCAAGCCCGCCCCCAACGCTTCCAAATCATATCCAAAATCATACTCAAAATCAACTTCGTTATTGCAGAACTGATTACAGACACCGTTTCTCTTCGCTCCATACAATTCAGGAGCTTGTCCGGACGGACTATGAGCAGTCATTGCATACCTATGCCAAAAAGCAGACTGAACAATCCCCGCTTCAAACATCTGCCTTACAACTTCAAGCGCGTTCACACTCTCCTTTAACGTCTCGGTCGGGAAACCGTACATCAAGTACGTATGAACCATTATTCCTGCACTTGTCAGATTAAAAGCAGCCTCCGTAGTCTGAGAAATAGAAACCCCTTTGTTCATCAACTTCAAAATCCGGTCAGACGCCACCTCCAACCCTCCGGAAACAGCAACACAACCAGCCTGGGCCAACAAGTCACAAAATTCCTGCGTATATGATTTGTCAAACCTTATATTGCCCCAAAAACTGACAACAAGATTTCGTCGCAAAATCTCTTCCGAAACTTTCCTGAGCAAATTAGGTGGCATCGCCTCGTCTGTAAAATGAAAACCAGTCTGTCCCGTCTGCTTCATAATCGTCTCCATTCTGTCAACCACCATCGTCGCCGTCGGAGCCTCATACCTGCATATATAATCTAACGACACATCACAAAACGCACACTTCGCCCAGTAACAACCATGAGCCATAACCATTTTGTTCCACAAACCATTCGACCAAAGTTTATGCATCGGATTTGTAACCTCTGTCAACGAGATATACTTCTCCATCGGAAGCCCGTCAAAATCAGGAGTTCCAATCTCTCTGAACGGAATATTATCAGAATCATTTCCACTATACACCAACTTATTATCCTTCAGATAATAAGTTCTTACAAGATTGCTCTCCTCACATCTGCCAGCCACTAACTCGCAAATACGCAGCAGAGGCAATTCGCCGTCATCTAACGTAATGAAATCCACATACTTAAAAATTCTCGAATCTTTAAGGCTTCGTAATTCTGTATTAGGGAAACCTCCACCCAAAACAATCTTCACCTCAGGAAATTTCTCTTTCAGGAACTTTCCGCAACGCAAAGCCGCATACAAACATCCAGGGAAAGGCACTGAAAAACCCACAATATCCGGATTGCACTCCTCCACCCTCTTTTTCAAAATGTCCAACATCAGACAATCGGTAACGGACGGCTGCGCTTCAATTTCAGCCTCCAAACCGTCAAAAGACGGAGCAAAAGCCGCAAGGTGCTCTGCATAGCGCACAAGGTCAAAATGCGGCGAGACCGTCTCTCTTATGTAATCTGATATATCCTCCAAAAACAAGGTCGCCAGATAACGAGCCTTATCGGCAGTCCCGGAAACGCCAAAAGCCCACTCAACATCCGCCAGATTATCAAAGCGCGGTCCCTCCGGCAATAACGAACGGTTAGTAATCCGAGCCGCCAAAGTTTGCTCCTGTCCTCTCAAAAATCTCACAACAGGCTCAACACAAGCAATGTACCTGTCTTTCTCCGAAAATATCCTCGTCAAATTTTTGCTTTTCTTCAAATCTGTCGTTCTATAAAAAACATCAGACAGAAATTCAGATGTAAGAACTTTATCTACAAGCTCAATACCCAAATCCAACTGGCACACATCAATGCCTTTTGCTTCAAGAAAACCCTTCAGCACAGTCGTAGCCGGATAAGGTGTATTCAGTTGCGTTAACGGCGGAGTTATTAAAAGGAGACGCATACGTTAAAACTTTTTCAATTCCTGATAAAGACGCTGCACCGGCAATCCCATTATGTTGTAAAAACTTCCAGATATATGCTCAACCCCTACATAACCGATCCACTCCTGAACTCCGTAAGAGCCAGCCTTGTCAAAAGGTTTGTACTTGTCAACATAAAAAGAAATTTCCTCGTCAGACAGTTTTGAAAATTTCACCTCCGAAGCAACAACAAAAGTAGATTTTTTGCAATTCGACATAACACACACACCAGTAAACACGGTATGAACATCATCAGACAAGGACTTAAGCATCTCTAAGGCATCCTCTTTATCCTTAGGTTTTCCGAAAACCCGGTCCTTGTGCCATACAATAGTGTCTGCCGTAATTATCAAAGTGTCGTCTTCCATTATCTGCTTGTAAGCTTCCGCTTTCTTTTCGGCAAGAAAAAGAGGAATCTCTTCACCCTTTAATGTCTCAGGATACGTCTCGTCGATGTTCGGTATGGTCTTCACCGAGAAATTCAGGTCCAACCCTTTCAGAAGCTCTTGCCTTCTTGGAGAATTGGATGCGAGTATTATTTTGTAATTCTCTAACATAATATATTTTTTTAATGACGCAAAGTTACAAAAAGGTCTTTAAATCTCGAATTTCAGCCTTTTATTTATTAATTAATTTCATATCTTTGCGGAAATTTTTTGACATTATGCGCATTGACATACTTTCTGTGGTTCCGGAACTTCTTGAAAGTCCGCTGAATCACTCTATTCTTAAACGAGCTCAGAACAAAGGGCTTGCGGAAATTTGCATCCATAACATAAGGGACTACACATTAGACAAACATAAACGTGTAGATGACTACGCCTTCGGGTTCAGTGCCGGAATGGTTATGCAGATTGAACCGATAGACCGACTGATTACACATCTGAAAAGCGAACGCGAGTATGACGATGTAATTTACACATCACCAGACGGAGAGACGTTTAATCAGAAGATGGCCAACACTATGTCGATGGCAAACAATCTGATAATTCTGTGCGGCCACTACAAAGGGATAGACCACAGAATAAGGGAGCATTTGATTACGCGCGAAATATCTGTAGGCGACTACGTACTGACTGGCGGCGAACTGGCGGCGTGCATTATGACAGACGCTATCGTAAGACTTATCCCCGGAGCAATGTCCGACGAGCAGTCAGCTCTGTCAGACTCTTTTCAGGACAATCTTCTAGCTCCTCCTGTTTACACCCGCCCCGCAGAATACAAAGGCTGGAAAGTGCCAGAGATTCTGCTTTCTGGCAACGAGAGAAAAATTAACGAATGGGAACATGAACAGGCGGTTGCACGTACAAGGAAGCTACGTCCGGATCTGCTCAAATAAAAGCAAAAGAGTTACAACTAACTTGTAACTCTTTTTTTTGCAATATCTACCTAATTTAATTGCAAATCGCGTCCAAAAACAAACTAACTAGCCATGATTTGACCAAATTAATTATTCATGTAGATAGTCTGCGAAGGGAATGCAAAGCTTAATCCTGCAGCATTGAACTGCCTTAATATTTCAAGATTAATATCAGTCTGAGTCTGCAAGATATCGCCCTCCTTCTTTATATAATACACAAAAAGGATTCCGAGAGCAAAGTCTCCGTATTGCGTGAAAGCCACCTTATAGTTATCATCAACAGAACTGTTCGCCTCCGCAATATTTTTTAACATTTGAATAGCCTGCTCTATCTGTTCTGGAGTTGTCTCATACACAAGTCCAAGGTTCAGAGTAATTTTCCGAGCCGGCTCCAGAGTCACGTTCTCGATAACACTGTCCGTTACCGTCGAGTTTGGAATTGTAACAATAGTTCCGTCCAAAGTTCTGAGTCTGAAGCTGCGCACTCCAATCTCCACAACAGTTCCGTCATACCCCGAAATCCTCACTCTCTGCCCTAACGTAAAAGGTTTATCTGTAAAGATTGTGAATCCTCCGAAAAAGTTAGACACAGAATCCTGCGCCGCCATAGCCAAAGCCAAACCGCCTATACCAAGACCGGCTATAAGCGCGCCCACATCATATCCCACATTATTCAAACCTACAATAATACCCAGCGACCAAACAATCACGCTCATACACTTTTTCACAATAGGGTAAAGCTGGTCATCCAGATCACTTTCAGTCTTTTGTATCAGCGGCCTCACGTACTCTTCAAGCAAAGAGTTGAGCACCCTTGCGATCAGCCATGTAACGTTTACCGTTATTAAAAACGTAAAAACATTGCCCAATGCAGAATCCACAACCTCCGGCAACGTAAGTTGCGCTACCCCTAATTTAAAACCAGCCACAACAATTGCAAAAACCAGCGGCTCTTCAAGCATATCTATTAAAATATCATCAAGTTTAGTCTTGCTTTTTTTCGTAAAGCCACGCAAGACCTTCTTGAAAAACCAAAAAATAACCTTGCTGAACACTATCGCGCCAGCAATATACAGTAAAGCCATAAACCATTCGCCTACCGTATTAGAATAAAATTCTTTTGATAAAAACTCGTTCATATCGTTAATTTTAAATGTTATAACACAATAAATCAGTTCCCTCGCTGCATCTCAAAAAAGCCACACACAGCCTCAGAGTCAAAGCTATGGCCAACAATTTTGCCTTCTGCCGTAAAAAAGCCCTCCAATATATCCGGATTATAATCATCCATCAAATTACCTTCCAGATCAGTAACCAACACCCCCTTCATACAGATCGCGCAATCCACAACCTCGCACTCCACATACTGCCGCACCTTAAACGGCTCGTCGCCAGATATAACCTCCTTGTACTCTAAAACGCCAACCAGCTTACCCTCATTTAGAGCAAAAAAAGCAAATCCTGCATCATATCCGCAGTCAAACCGTTCTCTGAAAAGCCATTTTCCTAAAAACCTCTCCATATTCTTTTTTTTCGCTAATATAAGAAACTGAAATTAAAAACATATACTTTTCGCAAAAAAAAAGAAAGCGTCTTTAGCCCCAAAAAACATCTTTCATGTCAGACAAACCCGCAAAAGGGACACATAAAATGTGCCCCTAACAAAACAAGATTATCAACATAAGGTTAGTTCTTTCAGTCAAAATTAAGCTATGATAATTTTAACTTCGTTTCAGTCGCAAGTCGAAATATACCTTTGCTCTATCTTCTGCCGAGCAAAATCGAACTCGCCAACTTTCACCCTAATAATTTTAATAATTCAATGAAAAATACTTTCAAACGTAAGCCTTTCGGCCCTACACTTAAATACAATCAAATACCGCGCCAAAACCCACACCTTTTTTTTAAAAAAAAAAAAAAAAAAAAAAATCTATTTCTTTTAAAACCCGCTTCCGCGTTCCATGAAAGACGGAGACTTAGAATCTTTGCAAGTCAAAATAAAACAGCATAAAAAAAGGGAGAGTTTTTTCAACCCTCCCTGCAAATTATCTCTCTGAAAAATTATTCAGCAGTAGCGTAAGGCACTACAGAAACAAAAGATCTGTTGTCTTTTTTCTTTCTGAAAGCCACAACACCATCAATCAAAGCGAACAATGTGTGGTCTTTACCCATACCAACATTTTCACCAGCATGATGAACTGTACCTCTCTGACGGATGATGATACCACCAGCTTTAATAGACTGTCCACCAAAAACCTTTACACCAAGTCGTTTACTTGCCGACTCACGGCCGTTCTTAGAACTACCTACCCCTTTTTTGTGTGCCATTTCTCTGTCCTTTCTTTAAATTAAGCAACAACTTCATTAACTTTCAATTCAGTGAAGAACTGACGGTGTCCGTTCAACTTTCTGTAACCTTTTCTTCTTTTCTTGTGGAACACAAGCACCTTTTCTCCTTTAACGTGAGAAACAACCTCTGCCACAACCTTAGCGCCGCTAATAACCGGAGCTCCGATGGTTACACTACCGTTGTTGTCAACCAACAACACTTTGTCAAATTCTACTACAGAACCGCGTTCTGCTTCTAAACGGTGAACGTACAATTTCTGTCCCTGTTCTACCTTAAACTGCTGTCCAGCAATTTCTACAATAGCGTACATTATAAAAAAACTATTTTAGTTAATTCCGGTGGTGGGCATCAGACCGCTTATTTGTACCACGTAGGAAAATCGCCGCAAAGATAGACTTTTTTTCTTAAATAACAAAGCTTTAAAACTTTTTTACGTTCAAATTCTTCTTTCTTAGCCTCAAAATCTGCGAATTGTTATCGCTCGCCATCTTTCAAAGTGCCATTTTGGTCTAAAAACATTTACATAAGTCAATAAAAGAAAACTTTTTAAACTTTTTTACTTTCAAATTTTTGTCAATAGGCAAATATCACTAACTTTGCAAAAATTTAATTGTATTGTCTGATTATTTTTAATATCGGTTATAATAGTTATAATATGAAAAAAGTGGCTTTGATTTCAGGTATCACAGGGCAGGACGGTTCTTTCCTTGCTGAGTTTCTAATAGACAAGGGCTATGAAGTTCACGGCATTCTGCGCCGTTCTTCATCGTTCAACACGGGTCGCATTGAGCACCTCTATCTTGACGAATGGGTGCGCGACATGAAGAAGGACCGACTGGTGAACCTGCACTACGGTGACATGACGGACTCAAGCTCCCTTATCCGCATCATCCAGCAGGTTCAGCCTGACGAAATATACAACCTTGCGGCTCAGAGCCATGTCAAGGTTAGCTTTGACGTGCCTGAATATACTGCCGAAGCTGACGCTATAGGAACGCTTCGCATGCTGGAAGCTGTCAGGATTCTTGGACTTGAAAAGAAAACTAAGATTTACCAGGCGTCAACTTCCGAACTGTTCGGGCTTGTGCAGGAGGTTCCGCAGAAAGAGACTACTCCTTTCTACCCTCGCTCTCCTTACGGAGTCGCTAAGCAGTACGGCTTCTGGATAACTAAAAACTACCGAGAAAGTTACGGTATGTTCGCCGTTAACGGCATCTTGTTCAACCATGAAAGCGAACGCCGCGGAGAAACTTTTGTGACCCGCAAAATTACGCTTGCCGCAGCCCGCATCGCTCAGGGACTTCAGGACAAGCTTTACCTTGGCAACCTCGACTCTCTCAGAGACTGGGGATACGCTAAGGACTACGTTGAATGCATGTGGCTGATTCTTCAGCACGACAAGCCGGAGGACTTTGTCATCGCAACTGGCGAATACCATACTGTGCGCGAATTCTGCACATTGGCGTTCAAGGAGGCCGGCATCGAGTTGCGCTGGGAAGGCGAAGGCGTGAACGAAAAGGGTATCGACACAAAAACAGGACAGACGTTGGTGGAAGTTGACCCTAAGTACTTCCGTCCTGCCGAAGTTGACCAGCTTCTTGGTGACCCGACTAAGGCTAAAACTCTGCTCGGCTGGAACCCAACGAAAACGTCTTTCCCTGACTTGGTGAAGATTATGGTGCAGCATGATTTAGAGTACGTTAAGAAATTTTAAATTAGTTTTATATTGAGGCGGAGATGCAAACGGAGTCTCTGCCTTTTTATATCTTTTATCACAATGGATAAAAACGCAAAAATATATGTGGCGGGTCACCGCGGCTTGGTCGGATCTGCCATCTGGAACAACCTGAAGTCCAAAGGTTACAACAACCTTGTAGGACGCACACACAAGGAACTGGACCTGCTCGACGGCTCCGCAGTTCGCAAATTCTTCGACGAGGAGCAGCCTGAGTATGTGGTGCTGGCCGCCGCTCACGTTGGCGGAATCATGGCCAACAGCGTCTATCGCGCAGACTTCATTTACAACAACCTGCAGATTCAGCAGAATGTGATTGGCGAAAGTTTCAGACACAACGTGAAGAAACTGCTCTTCCTCGGCAGCACATGCATATATCCAAGGGATGCAGAACAGCCTATGAAGGAGGACGCTCTGCTGACTTCTCCGCTGGAATATACCAACGAGCCTTATGCAATCGCCAAAATAGCCGGGCTGAAGATGTGCGAAAGCTTCAACTTGCAGTATGGCACAAACTACATCGCTGTAATGCCTACGAATCTGTACGGTCCTAACGACAATTTCGACCTTGAACGTAGCCATGTGTTACCGGCGATGATCAGAAAGATTCATCTTGCAAACTGCCTTAAAAATAACGACTGGGACGCTGTCAAAAAAGATTTGAACGCCCGTCCGGTCGAGGGTGTGTCTGGCTCTAACAGCGAAGCCGAAATTGCCGCAATACTTGCTAAATACGGAATAAACGGAGAGTATGTAGAGCTATGGGGAACAGGCAAGCCGCTGCGCGAATTCTTGTGGAGCGAAGAGATGGCCGACGCCAGCGTGTTTGTCATGGAGCACGTTGACTTCAAGGATTTGAAAGGCTCGAATCCGGAGGTCAGAAATTGCCACATAAACGTCGGAACTGGCAAGGAAATATCTATTGGCGATGTGGCAAGGCTTATCGTCAAGGAGGTTGGTTACAAAGGCGAGTTGCGTTTCAATTCGGACAAACCTGACGGCACGATGCGAAAGCTGACAGATGTTTCTAAACTGCACAGTTTAGGCTGGCACCACAAGATAGACATCGAAGAGGGCGTGGCCAAAATGTATGGTTGGTATCGCAATCAGCTGTGATTTCTAAATTAGATCTGGATGGCTTTGAATCAATCACAAACCATAGTTTAGAGAAGCAACCTTTAGATAATTTACACAAATCAAGATAATCATGCAGAAACTTCAGTTTTTTTACTGAAGTTTCTCTTTTTTATATCAAGACGCATCTTGTAAGCAAACCCGCTTCAATAAGTTTCTTCTGTTGACAAAAACTCTGCGTCCGTTAAAAACTTTGACTTTTTCGCAAAAATTCTTTCTTTTATGTTTTTTTATTCTTCCCAATGCCTTATTTTTGTCAAAACTATTTATTATCTGATCATGATTGCGAAAACAAAAGATATTTTAGTTGATGTAGCTCGCAAACTTTTTGCAGAAAAAGGATTCGAAAACACTACAATGAACGACATCGCTCTTGCTTCTCAGAAAGGGCGCCGCACTCTTTACACCTATTTCAAAAGCAAAGAGGATATATATTTCGCAGTTGTAGAAACAGAACTTGACCAAATTAAAAACAGACTCGACGATGTGATGCAGAAAGACCTGAGGCCCGACGACAAGCTCGTGGACTTCATTTACACTCATCTTGACACTATTAAAGATATAGTAAACAGAAACGGCAATCTGAAAGCTGATTTTTTCAGCAACATATCTGTAGTGGAAAAGGTCAGACGCAAGCTTGACCTCCGTGAAAGGGTAATGCTGAAAATTATTTTGGAAAAAGGGATAGAAGAGGAACTGTTTTCTGTCGAAGACCCCTACTTCGCAGCCTTGATGATTAACAATGCGGTAAAAGGCATGGAGGTTCCGTATATTCGCGGAGAATTAGAATATCAAATGAAAAACAAAAGAGAACAGATTACCAATTTTTTGTTTTTCGGCCTAAAGCAAAAATAACACAGACTGCCAAACCGGCGGTCTTTTTTATTCCTCAATTCGGTGCGAAAGGCACAATCGTCATAACCTCGAAACTTTTTCGGAACACGATTTTACAAAAAAACGGGACAGTGCAAACGCACACATCCCGTTCAATCTTCACAGACCTTATTTCACAACAAAATCTGATTCTTTGGATATAGTATATTTATATAATAGGGTCTAATTCAAATGTCAAACATTATCTGCTTGACGTATTGCAATATTACTCATCAAACCGATTTTTTATGTGGATTTTTCTTAGAAAAATGTGGATTTTTTCGATGAAATCGGTATTTTTTTATATTTTCCACATCATTTGCTGAATCCTCAACATTTAATCAATCACGGCACCTCCAAAAAATAGAAAATCCTTGAAAGAGAACTCTTCCAAGGATTTCTTTGTCCTTTCGAACAAAATGTGTTTTTCAGGTAGTAGAGGTTTTTGGATATAGTATATTTATATAATAGGGTCTAAATTCACGCGTGAGCAATATTTCCATCGTTCACACCGCAAACTTAATGCTATTCACCCCCTTTATTGTGCATTTTTTCTTAATTTTTGTGGATTTTTACAACACAAGCCGAATATTTCACATTTTTACACGTTTGAATAAGAAATCAGGCACAAACCTCAAAAAGAAAGCTACATACCTCCACCGCTCAGTAACATAAACCTTGTCACGCTTTTTCTCCAACTCTGCGTAAATTTGACGGGAAGCCTCATCTACCGACGCTCTCCAAAAGGCCTGTTTGCTCTGTCCCATGGCCGTATCAACAAAACCTGGTATTATAGTCGTCACAGATATTCCAAGCTGCTCCTGGTACGACTTACGTCTTAGGCTCTCTAAAAAGATCGCTTCAAAACCCTTACTTGCCGAATAAGACGGACAAATATCCAGCCCTCTTATCCCTGCAATAGAACTTATTCCGGCCAAATGCCCTCCATTATGAGCTTTGAAATAATCGAAAGCCCAAAGCGCCACCTTCAAGAACCCTACAACATCCGTCCGGACGGTCTCTAACTCCTTAGCTGTTTCCAATGCCGGATTCTGATACCCCACGCCAGCACTTATCACTAACAAATCCAAACCGCCTAGCTCATCTGTCAAATCCGTCAGTTTCTCTTCCACCCCCTCGTCTGCAACATCAAAATCAGACCAAAAAACATTTTTAGGATATTTCGCCTTAAAAGCAATAAGAAGCTCCTTCCTTCTGCCGGTAACACCAACACGCCAACCAGCCTTGGCGTAAACCTCTGCCAATCCTCGGCCTATCCCCGAACTCGCTCCAACTACAATAACTCTCTTTTCCATAAAACCAAAAAAGTGCAGCAAACTGCCGCACTTAAAAAAATATATATTAATTTCCTTTTAGTAAATTGCAATCATCTGCCCCTTCATCTTCATTGAAGCGCCAGCCTTAGACTCAGCCACCAAATCCAACGTGATTAAAGCGTCAAGTCCGCCTTCTCTATGCTCTATTTTCATAGACCCCTCCTTCACAACATATTCAGTTGCAGTGAAATCATAATCTTCCTTTCCGGGCTCACACTTAACCATCTTCACCACATTAGAGTACTTGGTCCCTGCCAGCGGAAACTCGCCATCCCCAATACCGCCAGCACATGCAGAAAAGTGAACAACCTTGTCCGCTATGGTAACCTGACTATTAATCTTCGTATATTTTACAGAATCCAAATCGAAAGAAACAATCAAAGACTCCACCATTTCCACAGTCCTAGGCTCCAGCGAATCGCCCGAAATGGTCATAAAAACAAGATCAGGGTCCTTTGCGTCATCATCTTTGCTACATGCAGCAAACAAGCACACGCTCAGCAATAAAAATATAATTTTTTTCATCTTTTTTATTTTTTAATTAAACCTATCTGCAAATTTAGACATTTTTTGCAAAAATGCAACAACACATATCCGATAAATGCTCAAAACACAAAAAAAATCACTTCATAAAGACAAAATAAACCGCAAGCACCAAACACACAAACGCGGCAATATGATTCCACTGCAAAGCCTCGCCCTTAAAAACGATGGTCGAAAAAATTGTAAAGACCAAAAGCGTTATCACCTCCTGTATGATTTTCAGCTGCATCAGCGAGAAAGGCCCTCCATTGCCAATAAAGCCGATTCTGTTTGCTGGCACCTGAGCGCAATACTCAAACAGCGCCACGCCCCAACTAAAAAGAATAACACCGAAAAGCGGCCAGTCGCCAATTACCTTGGACTGCTGTAACTTAAGATGTCCGTACCATGCAAACGTCATAAAGACATTCGACACAACGAGAAGCAAAATAGTGTAAAAACCCTGCATATAAAAAAAATATTAATTTAAGAAAATAAAAAAAGCGGCCAATCTTGACCGCTTCGAGTGAGCCAGCTGGGGCTCGAACCCAGGACCCCATCCTTAAAAGGGATGTGCTC
>CALGHE010000075.1 GCA_937915765.1 uncultured Bacteroidales bacterium
CATCGGTCTTTGTCCTTTTCATAACGAGAAAACGCCCTCGTTCACGGTCTCTCCCGCTAAAAACATTTGCAAATGTTTCGGCTGCGGCAAGGGCGGAAATCCGGTCAACTTCATAATGGAACTTGAGAACCTCTCCTATATCGAGGCTATCAAATTTCTTGCTAAAAAGTACCATATAGAGATTGAAGAGAAGGAACTTACTCCCGAACAGGCGCAGCTTAACAACGAAAGGGAGAGCCTGCTGGCTTTGTCCGAATGGGCGTCTAAGCATTTCTCTGACAATCTGAAAAATAACATAGAGGGCAAGTCTGTCGGCTTAAGCTATTTCCTTCACAGAGGATTCCGCGAGGATATAATCAAGAAGTTCCAGCTGGGATACGCTGTGGATAAGCGCGACTACTACACGCAAATGGCGCAGAAAAGCGGATTCAAACTTGAGTTCCTCGAAAAGTCCGGCTTGACTATTGTTAAGGAGAACAATTATCTGATAGACCGTTTTCATGGCAGAGCCATATTCCCGATTCATTCTATTTCAGGTAAAGTCATTGCTTTTGGCGGCCGCGCCATACGTAAGGACGAGCAAGTGAAATACCAAAACTCTCCGGAATCTGAAATTTATCATAAAAGTCAGGCGCTTTACGGACTCTTTTTTGCGAAGAATGCAATTATCAGAGAGCAAAAGTGCTTTATCGTAGAGGGCTACGCTGATGTCATATCTATGGTGCAGGCAGGAGTGGAAAATGTTGTGGCCCCGTGCGGCACAGCGCTGACGGTGGAGCAGATAAGGCTGCTGAAACGCATTCTGCCTTCAGTGGGCGCAGATACAGAGAATGGCAATAAAAACGTGACGATGCTGTACGACGGCGACTCTGCCGGAATGAACGCCGCTCTTAAAAATGGCAAACTGCTGCTTGAAGAGGGCCTGAACGTGAAGGTGGTCGTGTTGCCGGAAGGCGAAGACCCGGACACATTCGCACAAAGCCATAACGCTAACGAGGTGGCTGATTATCTGAAGAATAACGAAGTTGATTATATTTTATTCAAAATAAACCATTCGCTGCCTTTGGTGGCTAATGACCCGATAAGAAAATCGCAGCTTATAGCGGACTTGGCTGCTACCATCGCTGTCATTCCGGATATGATTAAACGCTCCGTTTATATCAAGGAGTGCGCTTCTATTTTGGAAACCGACGAGAAGGTGTTCTATTCTCATGCTAATAAGGTAAGGAAGGAGAAGGCGGACAAGGAGATTGAGCGACGCAGAAGAGAAGAACAGCAAGGTGCTGCTCTTGGAGGTGTTGACGGCAAACCTGCTGCAGAAAACTTGGCTGTGCCGAATCCGCCCGCCGGACAGGAGACCGCCGTGCCTGCTGTAAAAAGCGGCAGGTTTGATCTGGAGGAACTGAACATATTGAAATATGTGGTCAGGTACGGCAATTGTGTTTTGTGCGAAATCCAAAACGAAGACGAAAGTTCGGACTTGCCTAACAAGATGACCGTTTCTGAATATGTGGTGAACGATTTGAAAAACGACGGCATGGAGTTCTTCAATCCGTTGCACAAAAGGATTTTGGACGAGGTGGAGGCGCATCTGGGTGATGCGGGATTTAGGGCCGACAGATTCTTCGGCTCTTATCCGGACCCGCAGGTCAGCGCTTTGGTGATGGACTTGCTTGCGGAACAATATCAGCTTAGTTACATACATTTCAATATGGCTAAGTACGAGCCGGCGAAAGAACTGGAGGAGACTCCCGCTCCGGCACTCAAAAAAAGCGAAAACAAAAGCGCGGAACAACTGGAAGAGGAAGAACGCATTAGAAAAGAGGAGGCAGAAAAGGAACTTAGAGAACGGCAACTGCGGTATGCAGAACTGGCGGCGCAAGAAGCGCAGGAAGAGATTGTCAGCAGGCTCTTTGAGCTTGTGCCTCATGTTGTGATGGATTTTAAATACAAAGTGGTGGAAGCTAAGACAAACAGTTTGCGGGCAAAGCTTAAAAGCGAGAAGGACGTGGAAAAGATTATGGAGCTTATGCAGGAATTGGCAAAGTGGCAGGAGGTGCACAAAGTGCTGTCCAAGAAACTTGGCGAACGAATTGTGGTCAGACTTTAAAACCTAAGGCAATTTCTATAACTACGACTCTTTATTTGAAGTTTATAAATTCCATTTCGAGCGCCTTTGATTTCTTTTACTTTTCTTGCTCGTATTCACTCTGTCACGCCAGCACTGCTCCCTTCTTTCGCTCAGCAGATTGCTCGAAATGAATTTATAGAACCCACCTAAAAAAAATCTGCTGCCGAAAGCAACAGATTTTTTTTAGACAAGCAAACAGGACTAAAACCTTAGTGTATATTATTACGAAACAGTCAAATTTAAGATGTAAGATTTACGAGCACTACCTCTCATCACCTTACATCACAAATGTAGAAAAAAATATAAAATGAGTAAACTACAAAAAAACGTAGTTGTTGTATATGGTAAATATTTGACTTTTAATTATTTATACAATTTAAGCATTTCAATTTCTTTTAAAACATAAAAAAAACGATGCGTTTTTTGTCTATTTATTTCTTTTTTGCGTTTTTATGCTTTAACTTTGTAGCGGTTTTAGGTTGAGATGCTTTTAACCGTTTTTAGTTGCTTTTGCTATGGCATCTTCTATATAAGATGATTTTTAAAGAAATCTGGCTTAGGCTGGTTGTGTTTTCGTAAGGAGCGACGCGAGCATCACAACTGACTAAAATAAGCAAGATAGGATCAAGAGCGTTCGGCAAAAATTTCAGAATGAAAAAATAACGAACGCAAAACGCATTATTGCAAAAGCAACTATATATAAGAGAGAGACGATCATTAAATGAAAAACACTATTGAAACAGTGTCCTTTGGGTTGGAACATTAGCAGACGGTGTTGTTTTCGGGCGAAAACAGCGCAGTTGCAGGAGCTTAGTTGATTACGGTTTTATAAAGAGTTTTATTTTTTTTGTTTTTCTGAGTTTGAAATTTGAATTTAAGGAAGAACTGAAATGGGAGTGCTTTTTAGGACCTGCCGTGAAAACGGCGAATAGGCGTTGTATTGAATTTGTAGATTTCTCTTTTACATGACGAATTGAAACAGACAGACACTCAAGAGAGGGTGTCGATGTATTTTTTATTTTTTATAATTAGTTTTTTAAGCAGTTTTTAACTTTTAAAAAAAAGGGCGATGAAAAATGTGAAAACCGAAAGCGGGCAGAAAGAAGGAGCCTTGAGCAAAGGTCCTAATTATGCCAAGCTGTCGCCGATTTTTAGTTTGTTAGATACGTTGGATTTCATTTATCCGCACAATTCGTATGTGATAGATTATAATCGGCACGAGTATTTCTATATTTCACCGGGTACTCTAGTCTTTTTCAAAGGTTATACCATTGAAGAGATTAAGAAAAAAGGGCATCTCATTTACAGAGAGGTGCTTGAACAGGAGGATTATGAGCTTATGGTAAAGATGCTGCGTGCAAGTTATGTGCTGCAGAATAAGCTCACGCTCAAAGAGCGTAAGTCTATGTGTCTCTCCTTTGACCTTAAATTCAAAGGAAAGGGAGGCAAGTCATATTGCGTAAGGCACAGTTATGCTCCGTATTTGTTTATGCCTAATGAAAATAGAATTTGGCTGACTTTCTGCAGCTTACAATACTCGTCAAGAACTGAGTCCGGCAATGCGCGGCTTGTCGTACGCAACTCTAACAAGAGTTTTTGTTATAACATAAACACGGAAATGTGGGAAGAGGCTAAATATTTCGACATTTCTGGAGTGGAACTGATTGTGCTTCGTAGAAACTACGAGGGGGTTCCTGACAAGCTCATTGCTGATGAGCTGTGCCTCTCTACGCATACAGTGGACTATCATAAAAGGCAGATTCTGAAAAAGCTTAAGTGCAAGTCCATGACGGAGGCTGTATTAATTATGAAGGCGAACAATCTTTTATGATTTTTCGTGTTTATGAATGTATTTGACTGATTTTCCATGAAAGATAAAAAAGATGAGATAATTGAGGAGTTCAAGAGAGAAATCGGCAGCGGAACGTTCAAGGGCAAGCCTAATTATACAAAGCTGAAGCCTATTTCTCAATTGCTTGACGCAATGGAACTTGCAAGTCCGCACAGCGCTCTAATCTTGGACTTTTACAAGCACAATATTCACTACATTTCGCCGTCGTCGCTGCTTCTTTGCGGATATGACAGAAACGAGGTGATTAAGATGGGGTATGATTTTTACAAAAAAATCTTCTCCGTTGAAGATTTGGAACGGTTCAAAGAACTCAATGTTGCTTGTGTGGATTTTATACGTGCTTTACCTGCAGAAGACCGCGAGGGCGTGTTTATGACGTGCGACATCGTGCTGAAACACAAGGACGGCTACACGGTGAGCCTGAACAGAAAGGCGAAGCCTTATCTTTATACGGACACCGGCGATTTGTGGATGGTGCTCTGCTGTACAAATTACTCTTTGTGCAAAGAGACTGGCGAGACTTATGTTGTGCTGCCCAAATGCAAAAAAAGGTACAAGTATTCCTTTAAGAAAAAGAAATGGGAAGAGGCATTTTATATAGAACTCACTGACACAGAAAAGTTGGTTGTCTATTTTTGCCACATAGGCAAGACGGGCAAGGAGATTGCCGAGTATCTTTCTCTTTCCATCCACACGGTCTCTTACTACAAGAAGCAGATTCTGAAAAAGACAAACTGCACATCGATGAAGGAGGCACTTATCTTCTTGTCGGCTATAAGCAATTATAAGTGACGTTTTAAACGACCTCTATAAATTGGTCGATATTAAAGAAGGACTCCGAGCCGAAGGCGGCTCGGAGTCCTTCTTTATTGCGCATTGTCGCTATTTCTCAGCCATGGCAAGTACCGGAGCATGAAATGCTCCTTTTGCAGCTCGTCGTCTATTATAAGCAGTCCGAAGTCAAAGATGTCTAAAGACACTCTGACTATGTTGTCTTCCTTCAGTTTTTCCCAAAGCTCCTCTTTTTCGTCAGACTCATGAATGTCTCCAATTACACAGAAGCTTTTTTTCGCCAGCCTCCCCTTTGTTTCGTTGAACACGCGCATAGCCTTGTCTGCATCGCTTATGTCTATATAGAGCATATCCACATTGTCAAATCTCTTCAGGGCGTTGCCAAGTTCGCCGACTGCGTCTCCGCAAATCATCTCGATGTTCTGAAATCCGGCACGCTTGAAATTTTTGACATTTTGTTCGGCAATCTCTTTTTCGTGTTCAACAGTTACTATTTTTGACCTTGAGTCGGCTGCCGCAATATACATTGTTGACAGGCCTAAAGACGTGCCAATCTCCAGAATGTTCTTGGGCTTGTAATGCACAGCAAGCCGCATAAGCATCTGGCTAAGATGTTTAGGCTTGCAGTCCCTTTTGATAATCTCGTCGAGCGTCATCGCTTTTCCGCCCACATTTATCTTTAACCCCGATTTTTTGAGAATGGCCCTGACCTGCTCCACCAATCCGTATTTATAATATTGCAGGTTCTCCTCTATCACGTTTGTGATCAAGTAGAACAGCGAAGGAGAATGGATGCCGAATCCGCGTCTATGCTTCGCTTTCCAAAGGTATTTTAAATAACGAAAATTCATATTTGCTCTTTGTCGAATAAGTTTTCTCTGTTTATAGCGGCAAATGCAAAATGCAAGTCGTTCCAGCTTACTTTATCGCCAAGCGCTATCTTGCATTCGCTTCTTGTCACGTCCGGATTTGCCGCCACAATTTTCTTCACTTTTTTTATTATCTGCGAAGATACAAAATCTTCTGCATTCAGCATACCCGACTCGACGAAATAAGTCAGGTGTTTTATAATAGTGCCGGTTGTCAACCCTCTTTTTTCAGCAATAAGCTCTATATCTTTCACCTGCTTGTACATTTCCAATGTGACCTCTTTTGTAAAAGACCTGTCGTCATGCAGACTCTTTTCTTCTGTTTTTTTCTCTTGCACGTTTTTAGTTAGAGTGTTGTCGGTCGTCATATTCAGAATGTCGTCACCATATTTTTGCAACGTGACTTTCCCTATTCCTTTTATGAGCTGCAGCGTCTCTTTGTTTTTCGGGCAGATATTTGATATTGCAATCAGAGCCTGCTGTTGCAGTATGGAGTAAGCAGGCACGCCCATTTCGTTCGCAAGTTCGGACCTCCATCTGCGTATTGCATTGTAAAGGTCCGGATACCTTATATCGTTGGAGGTTATTTTTTCAGTCTGGCTTTTCCGCTTGCCCGTTGTCGTGATGTCTATGAGAGATTTGGACTTGGCCTCGATGTACGATTTTGTGCTGAAGCCGTCCTGAGTCCGTCTGAGCGTGGCTGTCTTTATTCTGTACTCCACTTCAAAATACGTGAATGCGTTTCCGTAACGTTTCATCGCCTCCTGATTGTCGCTCTCTACCGTGTGCTCCAATATTGGCTTTAGCAGAGGTTCTATTATTCCGAGCAGATATTTGGCTCCGTTCTTAATCCTTGTCTGTATAGTTTCGTCAGACTCTATGCAGTCCGTGCCGATCTGGTTGATCTGATGCCTGAATTTGTTTCCCACGCTCTCTGCACCTTCTTTCATCGCGGACAACGCCTCTTTTGTCTTGTTCACAAAATCGGGGTACAGGCTGTAGAAGTACTCGTCGATTACGCGAGCAAGATTTTCCAAACCTGCCGTAAGCTGCATGAAGTTGAACTGTTCGTTGAGCAGCATCTGGTAATATTCGGAGCGCATCCGTTTCACATCCTCCAGACAAGGAGTCTTGCTCTCTGCGGTTTTGTTAAACTGCAATATTTCATGATTGCTGAAGAGCGAACTGCTGTCTATCTGGGAACTTAACACAAGCCCATCCAGCGTTTTGCATCGGCTCAGGGCTACGTAAACCTGTCCGTGCGTGAACGCCATTCCTGCATCTACAATCACTTTGTCAAACGTCAGGCCCTGACTTTTATGTATAGTGATTGCCCAAGCCAGACGCAGAGGATATTGCAAGAAAACGCCTTCGACCTCCTCTTTTATCTCTTTAGTTGTTTTATCTATAGAGTACTTTTTATTCTCCCACTCCATCGGCTCTACCGTGATAGGCTGCTCTATATCGTCAAGCTTGACCTCTATTTTCTCACCGTCAAGACGATGCACAACGCCTATTTTTCCGTTGTAAAACCGCTTCTCTGCCGACGGGTCGTTCTTTATGAACATAACTTGAGCTCCCTCTTTCAGCTCGAGAGTTTCTTCTGTAGGAAACGCCATTTTAGGAAAGTTGCCGCTTATTGTGGCCTCGTATATGTGCTTTTTCCCCTTGAGATCTGACAGTCGTTTGTCGTTTATGTTTCTTGCCTGATTGTTGTGCGTTGTCAGTATAATGTAGTTTTCTTCGCTTTGGGGCCTGAAGTCGGGACAGACACGTTTGTTCAGTATCTGTAATGTTTCGTCGTCTATGTTGTTTTCGCGAATTTTGTTCAGAATATTGATGAATATCTGGTCAGACTGCCTGAAGATATGTTTC
Organism: uncultured Bacteroidales bacterium; assembly: GCA_937915765.1. GTDB lineage: Bacteria > Bacteroidota > Bacteroidia > Bacteroidales > Paludibacteraceae > RGIG9379. The sequence goes on from CALGHE010000075.1 coordinate 7,520, forward strand.
AGCTCTATGCAGGCGTAATTGGTCTGTTTCAGCGCTATGCTGTGAAAAAAGAACAGAGAGGCATAGTACGGACTAAGCACCCTGATGTCTTCGTCTCTTACAACAGGAGGCAGCTGCTGTATGTCTCCAATCATGAGCAGCTGCACGCCTCCGAAGGGCAAGCGGCTTTTGCGTATGCGTTTCAGCGCATGGTCAACCGCATCGAGCAGGTCGGCACGGACCATACTGATTTCGTCTATCACCAAGAGATCCAAACTCTTTATGATGTTAATCTTGTCTTTGTTGAATTTATAAGGCTCTTCTTTCCGTTGTATTCCGGGGTCCGGAATGAACGGTCCGAGGTCAAGCTGAAAAAAAGAGTGAATAGTTACACCGCCTGCGTTAATGGCAGCCACGCCTGTCGGAGCGACTACAACCATACGCTTGTAGCTTTGTCGCTGCAGTTTTCGCAGGAATGTGGTTTTCCCTGTACCGGCTTTGCCTGTCAGAAACAGGTTCACGCCGGTATTCTCTATCAGGTCGTACGCTAACTCAAGTTGTGAGTTTGTCAGTTCTTTAAAACAAGATTCTTTTTCCATCGATTGAATTTTTTTATGAGAACAAGCGGTCAATGTAATACCGCAAAAGTCAAAGTCCGGATTTGAAGCCCCGGACTTCGACCATGCAAATGTAATATTAATCTTTTGTTTTTCTTATCGATTGGCTAAAAAAGGTTTTATCTGCGACAAGATTTCTTTCAGAAATTTCTACGAATCACGATGTGGCAATGCTAATCGTAATCTGTAGAGGCAGCCTTTATTTTTTGCAGATGTCTTTTAAAAACAGCGTTCTTTCAAGATTGTAAAATTCAATGAAGTCCGGAACGGAACTGTGACCGGGGTATGGCGCGTAATGATGCGTCACATCACCCTTCACATTTCGCCAGACAAGACCGTAAGCCACAGGATGTTTGGAAAGGATAGAGTCTGCAACTTCAGTCCACCAACGTTCGTAAGGTATTCCTTCGAACCCCATTTCGGTCACAGCGACAGGTTTGTCATGTTTCTGTCCAACTGCCGTAAGCATGGACAGTATGGTGTTCAGATTTTCAGCATACCGTGCGTTTCCGTCCTCTAAACTCATTCCTTCGTCCAAATATTCGTAGGCATCAACACCGAGCAGGTCAACGAGGTCATTGCCGGGGTACCGTTCAAGATAGATGGCAGAGTCGCCGCCACACTCCATACCTGGCGAATAGGCGTATATCAGATGGTCTGCACCAGATTGGTCAAGAGCTTTGCGAGTCATTTTCCACAAGTCAACATACTGTTCCGGAGTGCAATGGCTTGCGCCCCACCAAAACCAGTTACCAGTATGTTCGTGCCAAGGTCTGAAAAGAATCGGTATTTTTTCGCCATCTTCAGTTTTCACGGAGTTCAGAAAATCAGCAAGCCGGCTTAGCCAAACTTGAAATTTATTGTGATTAGAGCCTCCTTCTAAGATAGAGGCTACAGTGCTTTCTTTGCTGCTCAGAGCCACAGTGTCATTTTCTATCCACGAGCTACCTCCGCTCAGAGGATTGTTCAAATGCCAGCTTGCCGTAACAATTCCGCCGCGTCTATAGTGAGCCACCATCTCTTTTCTAATCATGTCAAACGGAACAAAATCGAGCGACAAAGAGTCTCCTATTTCTATATGTCCAAGGTCAAAACTGATGATAGCGGGATAGTCTCCGCACACATCTTTGACATCGCACCGCCCTTCCGTGAATGTCCAGCTTCGCTCTTCGCCGTTCACTCGTTCGCGCCCGTAAAGCGTGGCGTCGTGGTGACCAAACATATAACCATTTGAAGACGAAAAACGAAGATGAGCCAACAGACTGTCAGCACGCAAACTTCTGCGATTGAGCGCCACCGTTTTTTCAGAATCAAGACAACTCGTCATGTTCATAAGTGCAAAAACTGTGAATAATGTAAATTGAATAAATTTCATGGGTCAATTTTTATGCAAAGAAAGTATTGATTCCGAATATATACCGACACTATTTTAACCAAATATTTGTAAAATCTAAAAAGTGTAAATTCTATAAATTAGGTCGAGATGATTTTTAAAAGCCTTTTGCTTAGGTTGATTACATTCGCGAAGGAGCGATGCTGACATCATGACTAAGTGAATATAAGCAAGACAAGTAAAATGAATTCAAAAGCGTCCGAAACGGATTTTATAACAAAAAATAATAAAAACGTAATTTATAGAAGCTGCCTTTGGTGATTTTCACACCCTGAAATTCACAGTTTTTGAAAGATTTTAGGCTGATTGTAATTGCCCTTAAAGCAGAATACGTTGACGAAAATCACAAGAGCGACTTCTTTTTATATATTTCTCTGAACTCTTTGGGAGAGCAGTTTTTATTTTTTTTGAAGAGACGGTTGAAGTTGGATATGTTATTAAAGCCAGATTCGTAACATATTTCGGAGATTGTGTTAGTTGTGGAGATGAGAAGTCGCGCTGCGTGTCCTAAGCGAATCTCAACTATGTAGTCAGAGAGGCTCTTCCCGGTTCTGAGCTTGAAGAATCTGCTGAAAGACACAGGCGACATTTTCACCATTTCGGACAGCTGTTTGAGCCTTATATCTTCCTTGTAGTGCTCATTAATATAGTTCTGCACCAAACGGACACGTCTGCTGTCTGAGTTTATGTTTACTTTGGAGAACGAGTTGCTGGACAGTGTGTAAGCCTCCTCGCAAAGCGACAATTCATAAAGTATTGCGAAGAATTTCAGGACAGCGTAAAAACCGTCCTTCTCAGAAGGCAAGGAGATAAGGCTGTCATAAACTTTAAGAATTGCGGACTCAGGAAAACAAAGTCCTTTCTGCGCTTTTTCGAGCATTTTCTTTATCGTGAAGAACTGATTTTTAGAGAGCAGCGCATCAGGAATTGTTTCGGCAGAAAACTGTATTGTAATCTCCTTTATCTCCTCAGACTCGCATTCGTATTGCTCCCAGATATGTTCCAGCTGGCATCCTGTAATAAGGACGAGGTCATAATCGCCAATAACTTCAGAGTTGTCTCCGACAGTCCTTCTAGCGCCGTTCGCGTTTTGGCAGAACGTCAGTTCGCACTCCTCATGGCAATGTATAGGAAAGTCGAAACGAGCCTTTCTTCTGTCTGCAATGTAAAGCACGTCGTTGTTAGACAGCGGCGTTATCTCTTCTATTATTTCGTTGTTCTGTTTCATTGCAGATTTTGGTGAGAAAAAGAGACGCAGCATCACCTGCATCTCTTTCTTATAAAAACATTAAAAATAGGAGTATGTCTTTTGTCAGCAAAACTTTATCAAGTCTTTTATGAGGACAGACAAGTTTGCTTGCGCTTTTTTCGTGTTCTCCTGCACCTCGTCATGAGAAACCTCATTGATGTTTGCGTCAAGTCCCACGTTAGCGACGATGGATATTCCGAAGCATTTAATTCCTGCATGATGAGCCACTATAACCTCCGGCACAGTTGACATACCAACCGTGTCGCCGCCAATTTTATGGAAATAGCGGTATTCAGCAAGAGTCTCGAACGAAGGCCCTTGAGTGCCCACATACACACCTTTTTTGTAAGGTATGTTATGCTTGGCCGCAATCTCTTCAGCTTTCGCTATCAGTTTTTTGTTATACGCGTCGCCCATATCAGGGAATCGGGTGCCAAGTTCCTCGATGTTAGGTCCTCTGAGCGGATGCTCCGGAAACATATTCAGATGGTCTGTGATGAACATGATGTCGCCCGGCACAAACTCCGGATTTAGTCCGCCCGCAGCGTTTGACACAATAAGCGTCTCAATGCCGAACACCTTCATCACACGTTCCGGAAACGTTATTTCGGACATCGAATAGCCCTCGTAATAGTGCAGTCTGCCTTGCATCGCCATAATCTGCACGCCCTCAAGATAACCGAAGAGCAAGCATCCCTGATGACCCGCCACAGTGCTGGTTTTGAAATTAGGAATTTCAGAGTAAGGAATCTTGTCCGCAACCTCAATGTTCTTAGCCAAATCGCCCAGACCGGTGCCCAAAATAATAGCGACCTTAGGGCGAAGCGCGGTTCTCGACTTCAGAAAATCGCACGTGTTATTTATTTTTTGCCACATAATTTTAAAATTTGTTTGTCGAAGTCCTCGCCCCCGTAAAGGAAGCTGACAGACATCGGGATGTGATAAATATGATTTTTCAGACTCTCAGGAAAATTCGGGTCGTTCTTCATTCTGACCGCATCTTTTTCCGTCGTTATTATTATTTTCTTTTCTGAGCTTAACTTTCCGAACGCCCTCTCTATGTTAGAATAGTCGTTTTTAGAAAAGTTGTGATGGTCAGAGAAGTTCATCATTTCCACGTTTTTGACCAGTTTCCTCACATACTCCTCGAACGGAGCCGGGTTTGCTATTCCAGTCAGCAAAAGAGCTTCATAGCCAGAGATTGAATCCGCCTTGACCACCTTGCCGTTGCCTTCAAAAACGGCTTTCGGCTCGTCATATTTAGTTGTAGTGAAGTGCAAAGACTGATAAGGGTAGAGTTTCAGTTTCTTCCCTATAATCCTAAATTCAATCGGCTTTATGTCTGCCGGGCACTTCGTCACGACCACAATCTGCGCTCTGTCCTTAGATTTTGCTGGCTCCCGCAGGTTGCCGGCAGGGAAAAGCAGATCGTCTGTTATCAGCCTGTTGTAGTCTATGAGCAGAATAGCCAAGTCCGGCGTCACGTACCTGTGCTGAAAAGCATCGTCCAGCAGAAACACGTCAGGTCTCGGCTTCACGTCAGAAAGCACCTTTTCAATCCCCCTGCATCTGTTTCCGTCAACTGCAAGTGTTATGTCTGGAAATTTCTGCTTAATCTGATATGGCTCGTCGCCAATATCTCTTGGCAACGATTTGCCCGAAGACAGAACAAAGCCGCTTGTTTTTCGTTTGTAGCCTCTGCTTAGCACGCAGACAGAATAGTTGTCTTTGAGCAGACGCACAAGATACTCCGTAACCGGGGTTTTGCCAGTTCCGCCCATTGTTATATTACCCACGCATATAACCTTGCTCCCGGACGCACGGTAACTCTTCGACTCTAAAACTTTAATGTTAAAAAGCCAATTGCGAAAAATCACCACCGCCCCATAGATTAAAGAGAACGGGTAAAGTAATATTTTTATGAACAAAGAATCCCTCATACGCAAATCTGATGCAACAATTCCACGGCTCTGTCGATGCGTCGAACGTAGCCCGGATTTTTTTGAAAAACCGTTTGAAAACATTTCCAAAGAACTGCCTCTTTTCCTTGCAGAACACTATGAAATTAAACTGCACAGCCACAAGCAATTCCTTAGAATTTACAAGATATGACTTATTTTTATACAAAGCAAAAAAAGATAGCACGAAAAAACCGATATGTGTTTTATAACATATAAAACGGCAAAATTTTAGTTTCTCTGGTATTTTACATACGTATTAAAACAAGGATTTGAGATGGTTGAGCAGAATTATAAGGCAACATCTGCAAATTACGATTTTTCATTTTTTTCATAAAACCCATATCAGAGGCTTTTGGATTCATTCTCCTTATCTTGCTCATTATTCACTCAGTCACGATTCCACATCGCTTCTTCGCTAATATAATCAACCTAAGTAAAACGCTCTTCAAAATCAATCAGGTTGCCTATACAGTTTTTACACTATAACAAGCAACCTGACTGAATATCATAAAAATCAGTTGTTTCTGATTTGTCTAAATCACAGATATTTATTTAGTCATATCACGATACAACTTAGGAACTTCTCCATACTGAGGCATTTTTCCGTCCCACTTCTCAATAAACATTTGCTGTATGATTAGAGGAGTGAGGGCCGACGCTTTCAGGTCGTTGACCTTCTTTTCAGCCTCCGCAGCAATGACTTTAGCCTTTGCTTCAGCTTCGGCCTGACGCAATTTATTTTCTGCCTGATAAGCCTCCTGTGTTGTACGGTTCTTAGCGTCAATCGCGTCCTTCAGAGACTGAGGCGCCGTGATATTAGAAGTAAGCTGCTGGAAAATAAAACCTTCCTTGTTCAGTTCGTCAACCAGCATTTTCTGAACCGCCAGTTCAAAATCCTGTCTGTTGCTAATCAACGAATCAGACGGGAACTGATTGGCAACAATACGATAGCTGTCCATGATGACATTACGGATATAACCATCCTCCAGTTCACCAAGACTTCTTCTGTACTGGCGGAACATCTGAGGCACCCGACTTCTGTCCACATAGTAAGAGAAAGTAGGGTCAACCGTAAATTCGGAACCATCCTTCGCATTCACGTAAAAAGGCGAATAATCCTTCACTTGTGTAAATGTAGGGAACTCATGAATCTGAGTGAACAGAGGCAGATAGAAGACCCATCCTGTCACCTCCGTGATATCGTCAACACCTCTGTTGTCGCCCACAAGATTCACCTTAATGCCCACGCAACCGGCATCAATTCGCTCAACACCCACAAACAATTTACAAAAAACACCTATTCCGACCAACAGAATAAATGTAATCAATAAAACACGCATCGATTTCATATTACAATATATTTAAAAGTATTAAAACAAGCACTATCACAAAAACATGCGCAGAATCCAACGAAAGCTTGTCGCCCAACTGAATCTTTGGCACATTCAGAGAATTAAATATTCTTTGGAAAAAATCGCTCACAATCTTATGGTAATCCAGCAACTTCTGAAACCGAGGGTACATTTTGTCCCTGTACTGCGCCAGTTTCCAACCCATGACGTAAAAAAACAGGAAAAACGAAAGAGCAATTTTAATAAATGCAGAAAAGAATCCGCTTCCGCCGCCTGCAGGCTCTGTTTCTACAGAAAAAGAGCTGAAGCCCAGCAATATTGCCACTAACACGCACGCTACAAATATCAATACGACATCAAATTTCTTCATGACCTTTTATTATATATCATTATCAAGCTCATACACATTTATGATCAGAGCAATTTATAAAATCTCATCATCGAAACCCTCCTGAAACAAAACATCATACGAGTTCCGCAGAACAAATGTACAATTTTTTTTGAGATTATTCACCTCTCATAAAAAAAAATATTTTGGCGATTATACTTGTTCTTTCATAAAAAACACATCAAAAGAGCTTTAGGCTAAAATGTCTAAAACAAAAAAGCCTGCACCCACGAGGAGCGCAAGCTTTATTCCATATTTGTGTTTTAGATGAGTTTTAAAAATTCACCTTTGCTAAAATCACATTCTTTCAGGCACCTCTATGCCAAGCAAGCTCATACCAGTCTTGATAACCGCCGCAATTTTCTTAGAAAGCAACAACCTGAACACCTTCAGAGCCTCGTTCTCCTCCTTCAGGATAGAGAAATCATGATAGAACGAGTTGTACTGTTTCACAAGTTCGTACACATAATTAGCGATAAGAGCAGGACTATACTCCGCACCAGCCTGAGCGACAACCGTTGGGAAATTCGCCAGATTCTGAATCAGATTAGATTCCACGTCAGACAAAGTCAGGCCTTCGTCTGCAGCGTCAGGCAAATTTATTCCTGCCTCCGCAGCCTTTCTCAGCACAGAGCAAATTCTCGCATGCGTATATTGTATAAACGGACCTGTATTTCCGTTAAAGTCGATAGACTCCTTCGGATTGAAAAGCATATTTTTACGCGGGTCAACCTTGAGTATAAAATACTTCAAAGCTCCCAGACCGCAGATGCGCGCGATATTGTCAATCTCCGCCTCGCTCAAACCGTCAAGTTTTCCAAGTTCCTGCGACACCTCTTTGGCTGTGCCCACCATTTCGTCCATAAGGTCGTCTGCATCCACCACAGTCCCTTCTCGCGACTTCATCTTGCCTTCCGGCAGCTCTACCATTCCGTAAGAGAAATGCACAAGGTCCTTACCCCACGAGAAGCCAAGTCTATCCAGCAAGATAGACAAAACCTGGAAGTGGTAATTTTGCTCATTTCCCACAACATATATCATCTTGTCAATCGCATACTCGTTGAATCTCTGAGTAGCCGTACCGATGTCCTGAGTCATGTAAACCGAAGTTCCGTCAGCACGGAGCAGCAGTTTTTCGTCCAGGCCGTTTTCTGCGAGGTCTGCCCATACAGAGCCGTCCTCACGCTTATAGAACACGCCCTTTTCAAGCCCTTCGTTAACCTTCGCCTTTCCATCGAGATAAGTAGTGGATTCATAATAAATCTTATCAAATCCAACGCCAAGGCGCTTATAAGTCTCGTCAAATCCGGAGTAAACCCACTGGTTCATCATATTCCACAACTCGCGCACCTCCTTGTCGCCATCCTCCCACTTTTTCAGCATAGACTGAGCCTCGAGCAGCAACGGAGCCTCTTTCTTAGCCTCCTCTTCGCTTTTGCCCTGAGCCATGAGGTCCTTCACCTGAGCCTTATACTCCACATCAAACTTCACGTAATAGTCGCCCACAAGGTGGTCACCCTTCTTTCCGGATGATTCAGGAGTCTCGCCGTTGCCGAACTTCTGCCACGCGAGCATAGACTTGCAAATATGAATACCCCTGTCGTTCACGATGTTAGTCTTGACAACCTTATAACCGTTAGCCTCAAGCACTTTGCACAAACTGTAGCCAAGCAGGTTGTTTCTGATATGGCCGAGGTGCAGCGGCTTGTTTGTGTTTGGCGATGAATACTCCACCATATAAAGCGGAGAGTTTTCAGTAACCGGCTTAGTGCCGAAAGCGTCGTCCGCCAAAATTCCGTTAAACAGATTCAGCCAGTAGTTCTTTGCAATCGACAAGTTCAAGAAACCTTTGATAACGTTAAACTTCGCCACCATAGGAGAGTCCGTCAAAGCCTCGCCAATCTCCTTAGCCGTATCTTCAGGACCCTTTTTAGAGATTTTCAAGAAAGGGAAAACCACCAAAGTCAAATCGCCTTCAAACTCCTTCTTAGTTGCTGAAATCTGCACCATTTTAGAGTCAACGCTTTGTCCATACAGCTTATCTATCGCCGCAATAACGGCCTGTGTCAATTCATTTATCATAACGCAATAATTATATTCTGAAAATATATTCCGCAAAGTTAGTTAAAAGTTAGGAACTGATTAAATTTTAGAGGTAATAAATTCCGACAACTTAAAAAATCACATTCATAAATGCAATTTGCGTCTGCCAAAACAAACAGAGCCTGACATTTTCAGCAAAAGCAAAAAAGTTCCAGTCTCCTAAGAAACCGGAACTTTTGCACAGAAAACCCGACAAGGTTATTTCTTTCCCTTTTCGAACATTTCTTTTATACCAGCCATGCTTCCCAAGACAGCAGTGGCTTCGTAAGGCAAGTAAACAGTCTTGTTGTCCTTTCCGCTTGTCATCTCCTTCAAAGACTCTATGTACTTAGTAGCCAAGAGGTACGAAGCCGGATCTGAGTTAGTTCCAGCAATAGCACGCGAAATCTTTTCGATAGCCGCAGCCTCTGCCTCTGCCTGCAAAATCTTAGCCTGAGCCTCACCTTCCGCGCGAAGAATCTGCGATTCCTTTTCTGCCGAAGCCGTATTGATCTGCGACTGCTTTTCACCTTCAGACTTCAAGATAGCCGACTGCTTTTCACCTTCAGCGTTCAAGATGTCAGCACGACGCTTACGTTCAGCCTGCATCTGCTGCTCCATCGCGTCACGCACAGAGTTCGGAGGAGTGATGTCCTGAAGCTCCACACGGTTCACCTTAACACCCCACTTGTTAGTGGCGTCGTCAAGCACAGAGCGCAGCTTAGAGTTGATAGTGTCACGCGAAGTCAAAGACTCGTCCAGTTCAAGCTCACCGATAATGTTACGGAGCGTTGTCTGAGTAAGCTTTTCGATAGCGTTCGGAAGATTGTCAATTTCATAAACAGCCTTCAGCGGGTCCATAATCTGGAAATACAGAAGCGCGTTGATTTCTGTCACGACGTTATCCTTTGTGATCACATTCTGCTTAGGGAAATCGTAAACCTGCTCACGAAGGTCAATTCTGTCAGTCTTACGAACATAGACATACATGTGTCCGTTCACATTCTGCACACTACGAACGTCTATTTCCCTTGTACGGTCAATGATAGGCCATACATAATTGATGCCCGAAGACAACGTTCTGTCATAACGTCCGAGACGTTCTACAATACGAGTTTCTGACTGAGGTATAATCTGAAACCCTTTCAAAGCTAAGATAACGACTACAGCCGCCAATCCTAATAAAACATACATTCCCATTTTTAAACTTTTTTTACCGTTATTATAATACTGTTTATTTCCAAAACCTCAACAACGTCGCCCTTTTTCAACAGCGAGCCACCTTCCGTCACAGCCTTCCAATTGTCGCCATCTATCAAAACTCGACCACCCAGCTCAGTGAAATCATCCTCCACCACTCCTCTACGCCCTACCATAGCATGAACGTTCGTCTTCAGTTCAACTTCTGACTTCTGCGTCATTCGCAAAGCCAGCGGTCTCACAAAAACAAAGCTCAGAACCGTCAATACGCTGAAGACCAAAAGCTGCATTTCAAACGACATTCCGATGCCAGACGCTATAGCCGCACCTATCGCCCCGAAAGCAAAACTCAAGAAGGCAAAACTAACTGTAAACACTTCGACCACGACAAAGAGCAGCGCCAATATTGCCCAATATTGCCAAATTATCACAAAACCGTCCATAACCTTTACATTTTAGAGTTTGAGCGAAGATAGCAAAAATAAATGACAAATCAAAGAGCTAGAGACTATTTTTTGAAGGATTTCTGTCATTTTTCCGAACACATTTTTCAGCAACGCAAACGCCAAATTCGTTCTTTCGCCAAACCCTTCAGACTTGGAGATTATTGCAATTTAATCTCCCGTTGCCCGGCCTCCGCCTGCCATAAACTATCGCCCTTTATTTGACATTGTTCAAATATCGCGCCAAACCTTAAAACCGTTCACGGCAATTCCATAAAAAAAATCTTAAGACGTAACACTTTGATACAGCCTCCCATGCTGGAAGAAAGCAGAGAGCAAGACCTGAATCTCTAACAGGATTTTCATCCGTCAACATAAAAAAGAGCAGGTCACTTAAAAAGTGCCCGCACTGCTCCATTCTTTCGCTCAGCAATCTGCTCGAAATAAATTCAAAAATTACGATAAATGAATTTATAGAACCCATCTTAACAAAAAAAAGGAATTCCCTTGTGTGAAAATCCCTTTTTATACTTAATACTTGGGTAATGCCCGCACTAAACATCATCGACCCAAATAGGCCTTTTTCAGCAGTTCCATATAAACACTTATGTTTCCTGTTTCCTGCAGCACTTTCAAGTTATCGTCAGAGATTACAATATTACGGTAACTAACGCCCTTAAGCGCGTTCTTCACCTCTGCGTTTTTGACGAACTGCATCAGATAAGACTTAGCCACGTCTGCCGACGGCAGAGAGCCAACCACAACTGCAGCTTTCGCGCCTTTCACGCTTGCTTGCGAGACAGAGAGGTTCAACAAAGGCTGAGAGGCATTGTGCTTGTCTATCGCAGCCTTCGCCTTGCCGAAGTCGAACGGACCTCCGTTCACGAGTATCACGAACTTATGAGAGGCATCCTTGTCGTAAGTGTAAAGGCCCTTATACTTTTTAAGTTCCTTTTTCGGCTTTTCAGCAGGAGGCGCAGGCTTTTCCGGAGCAACCACCTGCTTCTGGTCCAGCACAGGAGTTTTCACCACGCTTGTCAGTGCCGAGTCTTGCTTAACCTCAGGAACGTTGCCTTCAGGCTTTTGAGCAGCCGGAGCCTTCGTATCCGCCTTTTTCTCAGCAGGAGCCGCAACTTTAGCTTTCATAAGGTCTTCGCCCTCCTCTATATCCAGCTTAGCCTCTTTAGTAATCTCTTCCACCGCCTTTTCATCGCCAACAAGCTCAACCTTGAATCCATTATCCTTAGACTTCCTGCGCGAAGCGATACTGTCACGATAGAAGCACTCGTAATCCTCCAGCGTGAAGCCTCGTCCGATAAGGTCGCTATTCTCCTCGGATATGACAAAACACTTGTACTCTTTGCCATTGAGCATCTTCTTGATACCTTCATCCTTCACATACCCGTCTGCATACCACTGCGCCTCCTCAATATTTTCAAGCCCAGCCACGGTCAGCATACCATTTTTCACCCTCAAATCAAAATCCTTCACAAGGAATTTAGTGAAGTTATAGGTAGCCGTTTCGTACAGCAGCACATTCTCCTGCACATCGTCCGGATTAGTCACTATACAGAACAAGCACGGCGAATCGTCACTAACACGGAAACCGCGCGCCAAAGCGTCCTCGTCGATTTCCGCCCTGCCCACAATCTGCTCGTCCCTCATAGACATTAGACCAGCAGCCGACCCCGCCATAGGAGTCTGCCCCTGATTCATCAGAGCAAGAACATCCTTAGCCATCGAAGCCACGTCACTTTCAGGATACCTGACAAGCAAGTCGTTAAGAGAAGACTTCAGCGAATCTCTCTCTCCCATCTTACCTACACTCAACGACTTAAGCAGCAAGAACTTAGGCACCAACGGAGATACCGGATACTCCTTCTCCACATAATCCACATTATCAATAACATTTTTAAAATTGCCGGCTACAAACTCCTTGTAAGTCGCAGCGTAGATAGAATCCTGCTCCGCCTGCATACGTTCAAGCTTCAGCCTATAATCTGGCTGAGAAAGGATCTTGGCGTAATTGCTTTCCGGACATTCAGCCACAAGTTTACGTGCGTACGAATCAGCCGCTCCTTCGTCTTTCTGCTTCTTGAACATTTGATAGCAATAGAAGTAACCGTCGGCCACACGCTTATCCTTAGGAAATCTTCTCGCAAATTCATTAAACGTAGCCTCAGCCTTAGGATAATCAGACAGTTTCTCATTATAAACCACACCCATATTGAACAAGGCATCGGCAATCATCACGTCAGACCTGATTTTCTGCTCTTCGGTAAACGGAATCTGCCTCAAGTAATACTCCACGCTCTTCGGGTTATTTTCAGCATTAGCCAAGGCCCTTTCCGCCCTTGCGGAATCGTCAAGCATATCTTCGTCAGCATCCTCATTTTCAGCGAGTTCGTCAGAGAATATTATAGTCTTGTTCTTTCTGTTCCAGTTATCCTCCAGCTTTCTCACACCATACTTGCGCTGGAACTCCAGTTTACCCTTTTCCACTGCGCTTTTGTTGTAGAAATACCACTCTGCGCGCTGATTTCCGCCCAACGCGCGTCTGTCCATGATTGCGACGTTCTCGATCTCCATATCAAGCTGTTTGTTTCTCAGCCGCTCCTGCTCCTGACGCTCTCTTTCAGCCTTTTCTTCCTCCTCTATCTTCTTGATAACGTTCTTGATAACAGCCACACGCTCCTCTTTTGGCATAGCCGCAAGCTTCTGCAAACTGTCCTGCAAAGTCACAGTTTCGTTATCCTTTGCAAGTTCGTCCAAGATAGCCGCAAGATTAGATATTTTCTCGTAATCACGATGCTCGTGGTCTATGATTGTCGCCGCCTCAGAATAGCAAGGCTGCGCGTTAAAATAATCGCCTTTTTCGTAATACAATCCGCCGAGCGTGATTAACGACTGAGCCTTCTCCTTGCCATGACGCGTGCTTTTCTCTGCGGAAAGCTTATAATTTTCCACTGCATTAACAGTATCTTTATCAGCAAGATAAATATTACCAATTGCATAATAGACCTGATCCTGATAATCCGTGTTCTTGTCATTTTTCGCCATACGGTGCAGCGACTTCACTATCTTTTCTCTGTCCTGCCCTCCGTAAACCTCAGTCTGACGGATTTTAGCATTAAAAGCCATTTCGTAAGGCGGATTGGTAGAGATCAGCTCTTCGTACAGCATAAAAGCCTTCTGGTCCTCTCCTATCTCCTGACAAATCTGTCCGGCGGCGAACAAGAAGCGCCGCTTCTGCATCTTGTCCTTCTCAAGAGATATTGCAGTCTCAAGGAAAGGCAAAGCCTCCTTCAGTTCGTACTGTTTGATCTTAAGGTCTGCGTAAGCTCCTGAATATAAACAGTTTATTTCTGGTGTAAAGTGTTCATCAGACAAATTAGAAAGAATTTCGTCGGCCTCATAAAGCCAGTCCATCTCCTTAAAAGAGCGAGCCTTCCATATCGCAGCCTTAGCGCACAGCGCAGGGTCCTCGGAGAAATGCTTCATAACATAAGTGAAGATTGAAGAAGCGGCAAGATAGTCTCCGGAATAAAACTTAGCCCGCCCCATAAGCATCCACACATCGTCAATCATGGTGTTGAACTCCTCCTTGTTGTAGAACGCCATGTACTCAGGGTCACGCGTCTTGTTCATGTTTTTCTTCGGCTTCTTCTTTATGGAATGCTCCTTCAGGGCCTTTTCGCACTTTGTCACGGCACGCCCCATGTCGCTTTTTGCGACCCCGGACTTTCCAGACGGATAGACATCTATGATCTGCGAATAATTTGGAGCATAATCTTCCTCTACTCTGTCATAACCTCTTTTAAACGATTCGTTTGCATTGAAATAGACATTGTAACGTGTTGTGACTGAATGATATGCACGATTCAAGCCTGTATTTTTCTTTACAGAACATCCATACAGCAGAAGCGCCGATGCAGCGCTTAAAAGGATAACTAAATATCTAGTTTTCAAAATCACTTCTATTAATTTAAATTACTTGGCAATTTTTTTCGCATTAGCCATATGTTAATAACGAAAATCCGTTCAAAAAATTGCACCAGAAAACGTCGCCTGAACATAAAAAACAAACAAGCGCTCACTTAGCTGACACACTTTTCCAATTCACAAAGGTAATCAAAATTATGCTTCTTGCAAAAAATATAGCCAGGCAACCTCTATAAATTACGTTTTGTTTTTCATGTTCCAAAATTTGTTTCGGACGCCATCAACTTAATTTATAGAAATTGCCTAATTTACCTAAAACAGGCTGAACGCACATCATTTTCTTGTGCCGGAGCCCCACATAAGCTTAGAGCGCAAAGTCTGGAAGAAATCCTGGTCTTCGAGCCTGATGACCTTAGTTGTGAACGCAGCCTTCTTTATTTTCAGCTTTGTCTTTTCGTTGAACACGTTATTTCGGCCGTCCAGCGCGATGAGGAAATGTTTGTTACGGCTTTCCACCACGATTTCAATTTCCCATGCGTCCGGAATTATAAGCGGTCTCACGTTCAGGCTATGAGGAGCTACTGGCGTGATAATGAAATCATTAGCTTGCGGAACGACAATAGGACCGCCTACGCTCATAGAGTAAGCGGTAGAGCCTGTTGATGTAGATATAAGAAGCCCGTCTGCCTGATAAGTGTTCAGAAACACGCCGTTCACCCAAGTATGAATGGAAATCATGGCAGAGGAATCCTGTTTCAGCACCGCAATTTCGTTCAGCGCGTAGTTGAAATCCGTATAAGAATGGTCTTCGGTGTAAAGCCTCAGCCACGACCTCTCCTCGATGTGGCATTTACCTGCAAAGAGGCATGACACAGCCTTGTCAATCTCGTTACCGTCAACATCCGCAAGAAACCCGAGCCGTCCGGCGTTAATACCAATTATAGGGATTCTCTTCTTTCCTATTTTAGCCGAGCTTCTTATAAAAGTGCCGTCGCCGCCAATACTGAAAGCCGTGTCGGCCGTAAAGTCTGTTCCCGATACAGTTTCGTCAATTTCGCTGATGCACACATTCCGCTCCTTAAGGAACTGGAAGAACTCCTCTTCAACGACGATAGAAACGCCGTCGTGCCTTTTCAAAGCCCGAATCAGAGTGGCCGTATAATCAGCAACCTCGTTTCTGAATTTATTTCCGAAAATAATTATTCTCATAACGTGTAAATTTAAGAGTCAAAGAGAGCGATTCGCAAGGAGCGCAATATTACGCGAAAGCAGAACCGACTTATTTGTCGCACTGTCATCAAGAGGCCAGCTGCGGCGCTTTCAAAGAAACAAGCAGACGCCGAAAATTGTTCAACCGGCAAAAGTTATCCCCAAAACAAAAAAAGGGGCGCAAAGCCCCTCTCTTTATAATCGTACCGAACACAATTATTTCTTGTTGCGGTTTCCGTAGCGGCTCATGAACTTGTCCACACGTCCTGCAGTGTCCACCATCTTAGCTTTACCAGTAAAGAAAGGGTGAGACGAGCTTGAGATTTCAAGCTTAATCAAAGGCAATGTTTCACCGTCGATTTCGATTGTGTCCTTTGTGTTTGCTGTAGAGCGAGAAATGAATACATCACCGTTTGACATATCCTTGAACGCCACTGGGCGATAGTTTTCTGGATGAATATCTTTCTTCATTGCGAATTTTTTTTAATTTTTAATACTAAATAATTTTGGTAACTATTTTGTGATCGCAGCGCAAATTTACAAAGAATATTTGTTCTAAAAAACATAATTCTTATTTTTGTGGTGATTTTTTTGAACAAAAAAACAATGATTAAATATAATCAATTGATACAGAGTTAATTAAAGTACAATAATAATTAATTAAAATTTTTAAAGGAGATAATGTAATGAAGAAGTTTTTTTCGATTTTATTTATAATTTCGTCTTTTATGACGGCAAATGCACAAAAAGGTAATATGGTTGTAATTAGTACAGATTTAGGAACCATAAAGGTAAAACTTTATGACGAGACTCCGCAGCACCGCGACAATTTCATCAAGCTTGCGAAAGAGGGTTTTTACAATGACCTTCTGTTCCATCGTGTCATCAAGGACTTCATGATTCAAGGCGGCGACCCTCAGTCTAAAGGCGCGCCTGCGGGCAAGCAGCTTGGAGCCGGCGACGTGGGATACACTATTCCGGCCGAGTTCGTTTACCCTAAATATTATCACAAGAAGGGCGCTTTGGCGGCTGCAAGGACTTCCGACCAAGTGAACCCAGAGAAACGCTCTTCCGGCTGCCAGTTCTACATTGTCAAAGGCAAGGTTTATAACGATGCCGAGTTGGACAGAATGGAAAAGCAGATGACCGTGAAGGCGCAGCAGAAACGCTTCAACGAAATTGCGAAGGAGAGAGACGCCGAAGTGAAGAAACTTGTGAGCGCTAACGACAGAAACGGCTTGAACGCGCTCCAGAACGAAATCATCGCTCAGATTGAAAAAGAGTTCAAAGGTAAAGAGTTCAAGATGCCAGAACAGATGCGCAAAGACTACAAGACCGTAGGCGGAACACCTTTCCTTGACGATGACTACACTGTTTTCGGCGAAGTGGTTGAAGGGCTTGACGTTGTTGACGCAATCTCCAAGGTTGCCACTTCTGTGGGCGACCGTCCTGTAAAGGATTTGAAGATGAAGGTTACTGTAGAGTAAAAGCAGTTACATATATGCAAAATAAGCCCCGGAGCACAAACATGACGCTCCGGGGCTTTTGTTTAATCTATTATAAATCAGTTTTCAAAAACAAGTTCTCCATCTTTCACATCTATGACGATAGGCTTGTCGCGCTGCACGGTCTGCGAGATAAGCTTCTTAGACAGTTCGTTCAGCAAGCGTCTTTGTATGACACGCTTAACCGGACGCGCCCCGAACTGAGGGTCGTAGCCCTCCTCTGCGATGAACTTAAGCGCCTCGTCCGAGATGTTAAGAGTAACACCGTTGCCCTTCAGCATTCTGAGAATGCTTTCGACCTGAATTTTGACGATAGACAGAATCTCAGTTTCGTCAAGAGGCGAGAACATCACAATCTCGTCTATTCGGTTCAAGAACTCTGGGCGGACAGTCTTTTTCAGCAATTCAAGCACGGCCTCCTTCGCGTCTTCTGTCACCTCTTCCCTATTCTGGTCGTTCAGTTTTTCAAACTTTTCACGGATAATGTCAGAGCCCAAGTTCGAGGTCATTATAATTATCGTGTTTTTGAAATTCACGACACGACCTTTGTTGTCAGTCAGACGACCGTCGTCAAGCACCTGCAGAAGCGTGTTGAACACGTCCGGATGCGCCTTCTCTATTTCGTCGAAAAGCACAACAGAGTACGGTTTACGTCTGATTGCCTCGGTCAATTGACCACCCTCTTCGTAACCGACATACCCCGGAGGCGATCCGATAAGCCTTGTCACAGAGAACTTTTCCTGATATTCGGACATATCGATACGCGTCATCATATTTTCGTCGTCAAACAAGAACTCCGCCAAAGCCTTGGAAAGTTCCGTCTTTCCCACACCAGTTGTGCCGAGGAAGATGAACGACCCGATCGGACGCTTAGGGTCCTGCAGCCCCGCACGGCTGCGTCTGACCGCATCTGCAATCACGCTGATAGCCTCGTCCTGCCCAACCACACGTTTGTGCAGTTCAGTTTCAAGATTCAGCAACTTTTCCTTTTCGCTCTGCATCATCTTGCTTACCGGTATTCCGGTCCACCTCGAAACAATAAAGGCGATATCCTCTCCGTCAACCTCCTCTTTTATAAGGCGCGAGTCTGAATATTTCTCGTTAAGTTCATCCTGCAGTTTCAGCATCTCCTCTTCCGCAGCCTTAATCTTGCCATATCTGATTTCAGCCACAAGTCCGTAGTTGCCCTCCATCTCCGCCCTGTCGGCATCAAACCTAAAGTTTTCGATGTCAATCTTTTTCTGCTGAATTTTATTGATGATTTCCTTTTCAGCCTTCCACCGAGCATTTATCTCGTCGCGTTCCTCTTTCAGCTCAGATATTTCGCGATTGAGAGACTCAAGTTTCTGCTTGTCATCTTCCCTCTTGAACGCTTCGCGCTCAATCTCCAGCTGTTTTATGGCGCGTTCCTTTATGTCAAGTTCCTCCGGCACAGAGTCAATCTGCAGTCTGAGACGCGCCGCCGCCTCATCAATCAAGTCTATAGCCTTATCCGGCAAAAACCTGTCTGTTATATATCTGCTTGACAGTTCCACCGCACTGATAATCGCCTCGTCCTTGATACGCACCTTGTGGTGGTTTTCGTATTTTTCCTTCAGACCTCGAAGAATTGAGATTGTGCTAAGCTCGTCCGGCTCGTCAACCATAACAGTCTGGAAACGACGTTCCAAAGCCTTGTCCTTTTCAAAATACTTCTGGTACTCGTCCAACGTCGTTGCTCCGATAGAGCGCAGTTCGCCCCTTGCAAGAGCCGGCTT
>CALGHE010000076.1 GCA_937915765.1 uncultured Bacteroidales bacterium
TGGACATTAATCTGGGCTGCCCGTTCCCGATTCTTGTCAGAAAGCGTAAAGGGTGCGGGCTGCTGCCTTTCCCTGATGTCCTGAAGGATATGCTCCGGGTTGTGAGTGAGATGCCTGACTTGTCTTTCTCTGTTAAGATGAGGCTGGGGCTGAACTCTGAGAATGAGGCGATAGGCTTGCTTCCGCTTCTTAATGACTTGCCTTTGAGGCAGATTACGCTTCATCCGAGACTGGGCGTTCAGCAATACAGGGGGAGCGTGGACTTGGATGCGTTCGGCAGGTTCTACTGCAAGTGCGAAAAGCCGCTGGTTTATAATGGCGACTTACTTTGCGCTGATGACGTTGTTCGTGTGAAGGGGTTGTTCCCTGACCTTTCCGGAGTGATGCTGGGCAGAGGTTTGCTGGCAAATCCGGGTCTGGCTAATGAACTGAAGGGCGGCGGACGTCTGACCGAACTTGAACGCAGAGAGAAGGATTTGGCTCTTCACGATGCGCTTTTCCGAATGTTCTGCGAAAGGCTCTGCGGTGATGCTCAGGTGCTGGCTAAGATTAAGCCTTTCTGGGAATATTTTATGCCGTATGTGGAAAAAAGTGTCAGGAAGAAGATTGCCAAGGCTCCCTCTGTCGAAAAGTACAAAGAGGCTGTGAGGTTGTTGTGACGCGCCTTGTTTTAAGTTCGAAATGTTAAAAAAAAGTGCTATATATTTGTTTTTTTGGGATAAAAGTCTTTATTTCGGACTTTATTTTGAATAGAGGCTGCGGATTCTTGTTGCGTGAAGCCTTTTTTGAGTGGCGTAGGTGTCCGCAGATTGCTTGGACTTATAGCTGCTCGTTTTGGAGGCGAAGGTTCTGTTTGTCTTGACTTTATGCAGATTATGGAACCGTGCTTGCGTTTTTATTAATGTGTAATTTGTTAGTAGTTTGAAATTATGAAAACGAAATTTAAAATAGGATTGGCGGCGCTTTTGCTATGCGGCGCCGTTAATGTGTATCCGGCGGATGTCGAGGATGTTATAAAGCAGGTGAAACGAGGCAAGTTTGAGTCGGCTATAAAGACAAGGGCTAAGGTCTCGAAGAAAATTTCATCTTCGCAAGACCATCTGTTGCTTGACCTGGCTGACTGTATCTTATATAACAGCCCTAAGTACAAAGGCTACAATCCAAAGACGGCGTATTCTATTTATAACAAGATAGCGTACAGCGATTATCTTTATGATAAAAAGGTGATGAACGTGCTGAGGGAAGAGGGTATTGACATAGATGAACTTAGACTGAACGTAGAGTCAAATCTCCTTTCGGACGCAAGGGAGGCTAATTCGCTTGAGGCTATCGAAGACATCATCAAGATTTGTCAGGGCTGCTCCTATCTTTCTGACGCTCAGAAGATGAAGGAGGATTTTATCTTCTCAAAAACGTTGAAGAACGCCTCTGTGCAGGATGTTGAGAAGTTCTTGGCCGATTATCCTAAGTCTCCTAAAAGAGCTGAGGCTATTAAACTGAGGGACTCTTTGGCGTTTGTGGCGCTGGACAAGAATGCGGGCGCCTATTCTCAGTACATAAGCATGTATCCGGATTCTAGGTTTGTGCCGCAGCTGCAGAAAGGGCTTGAGGATATGGCTTATGAAGAGGCTAAGGCTTCCGGTTCTGTGAATCAGTATGCAATTTTTATCGCTAATTATCCGGAAAACTCAAGGGCTGTGCGTGAGTTTGAAGAGAAAATTGCTGAGAACCAGAAACTTCTGACATGGAAGTTGTCGCCTAAATATAGAAGTTTGAGGCTTGAAGTTGATTCTGCCTCAAATAGAAACTATTTTATGATTAACGACGCCGGCGGCTGGGGCGTGGTGACCGAAAACGGTGTGCAGGTTATCGCTCCGGAGTATGAGGATGTCGGCAAGGTGTTCTCCGGCTTGCTTGTGGCTAAAAAGTTTGGCAAGTGGGGGCTGGTTGATATAAAGAGCGGAAAAGAGGCGCTGCCTTTTGTGGTCTCTAATAAGGATGATTTCATGCCGATGAGCAAGCTTTTTGTCGCTTATAAGGAGAACGGCAAGTGGGGACTTCTTTACGCAGGCTCTGCTGTGGCTGTCGAACCTTTTGTGGAGACTGCCCTGACTGAGTTTAACAGCAAGGTGTTGAGTAACGGCTCGGTGGCTCTATCTTATACCGGACGTCTCGTCATTGTTGACGTGGAAGGAAACAAGGTGCTGGATGAACAGTATGACGAGGTGAAGTGGCGCAACGCTGACGATATTGACAGCAAACTTATAAAGATGCGTGTCGGAAAGAAGTGGGGGCTTATCTCTTCGGAAGGAAAGGTGCTTATTGCTCCTGAGTTTGACATGGCTCCGTTCTTCGACCCGGACGGCATATCCAGTGTGAAGAATTTCCAGAGAGAAGGTTGGATTGACACTACGGGCTCTTACTTGTATTACGATTGGCTCTCTTCGTTCCGCGACTGCGGCGGTGATGACAAGATGATCTCTTACGAGAAGAATGGTGTGTTCGGCTTTATTGACAAAACTAAGACTAACAACCTCCCTGTTGTTTATCAGGAGGTGGGTGAATGTTTCCAGAATGGTATAGCGAAGGTTAAGAAAGATGGTGTCTGGATCTATATTAACCGTCAGGGCAAGGTGGTCTATTCAATGGTTGCCGGCGCTTCTGTGAAACGTGCTGGCGATTTGCTTGTGGTGAAGGAAAACGGAGCGTTCAAACTTGTGGATTTTAACGGAACTGTTGTCGCTTTGGGCGAATTTGACGATGTTGACGATGAAATGTTCGAAGGTATGATCCGTGTCAGAAAAGGCGCTCTGTGGGGGGCTATAGACAGAAATGGATCTGTTATTGTGCCTGTGGAGTACGAGGAGATGTCGCGTTTCTGCAATAACTACTCTGTGGTGAAAAAGGAAGGCAAGTACGGACTGCTTTACAAAACTTCTTTGGTTCTGCCAGCTAAGTACGACAGACTGCTGGACCCCGGTCACTTCTTTGACGATGACTGCTATGCGTTCAAGAACGGCGTGACTTCTAATGTGGTTTATGTGACGGTATTTTCTGGAACTGCAAACGAGAAGATTGTAATGAAGGACGGCAAGACTATCTTCAAGACGGCGGACGAAATCAGATTGAAAAAACTGAAAAACGGATATACTGTTATAGAGGTGGCTGAACTCGGAATCTTCACAAAGGCGAAGGTCGGACTTATTGGTCTGAAGGGCGAACTGCTGGTGACTCCTTTCTACTCGCAGATTAAGCCGATGAAGCAGACTGGCAAGGATGTCTATTTCGCTTATTCGAGCGCAAACGGAAAGCAGGGTATGATAGACTCTAAAGGTAAGGAACTTACGCCTGCATTCGCTAACTCTATTGTTTCGTTTGATGGCAAGCTTGCTAAAGGTGAGGTGAACGGCGATAACACTTGTTTCTCTAAGGATGGTATTGTTCTTCTGCCTAAGGGGTACGATATTGTTTCTGGAAACATTGTGAAAAATAAGGCCAACGGCAAGTATGGTGTGATAAATGACAGGGGCGACTTAATCGTTTATCCGTCTTACGGAAAGGTCGTGGCGGCAACGGACAAGTTCGCTGTTGTGGAGTTTGAGGGAAAATATGGTGTTATTTCTTATTAAATGTTGTGCAGACTGACTTTTCTTCTGATGATGTGCGTGGCGTGACTTGCTGCTTGTCGTCGGAGTGTGGTGTCCGGTCTTTAATCTATGATAAAAAAATGAGGGCTGGGATTGTTCCTGGCCCTTTTGCATATTATGAATTTAATTGTGGATCAAGGGAACTCCTCTGTGAAAATAGGGGTGTTTGATAATGACAGGCTTGTTGAAAGTTTGCGTTTTGACGAATTCGGGTTGAGGGAGGCTGACGCGTTGCTTTGCAAGTATAGTGTCAGGAAGGCTATCGTTTCGACTGTCGTTAAAACTGATGACAAGCTTTGCGAGTTCTTGAAGGACAGAGTGGATAAGTTTGTCTTTCTCGACGAAAATACAGCAGTGCCTATTGAAAATCTTTACGAAACGCCGAAGACTCTTGGGCGCGACAGGCTTGCTGTGTGCGTGGGCGCCAATTATTTGATGCCGGACGCTAATTTGCTCGTGATTGATATCGGTACCGCTATGACGTTTGATGTAGTCAATTCAAAAAATCAGTATGTGGGCGGAAATATTTCGCTTGGACTGGACATGCGTCTGAAGGCTCTTAATTTTTTTACTGAAAAATTGCCTCTTGTGAATGTTAAAGAGGAGGCTAAACTTATTGGAACAAATACTGAAGATGCGATTTTTTCAGGTGTGGTTAACGGCATGATTGGAGAAATCGATGGCTTTATTCGTGAAATTATGTTAATTTTTCCTAATATTTCAGTATTTTTGACTGGCGGAGCCTCTTTTTTCTTTGAAAGAAAATTAAAAAGTAGCATCTTTGCAAATCAAAATTTATTATTAATAGGTTTGAACAGAATACTCAACTATTGATGTTAACGAGAAAGGCTATAATATTGCTATCCTTTTTGGGTATGCTGGGCTTCGGATTGCAGGCTCAGAATAATACGAGTTCTCCATACACGAGGTATGGCTATGGCGAGCTCGTCGATTTGGGTTTCGGACAGAGCAGGGCGATGGGCGGAGTTTCGTCTGCCTTGCGCTCTAAAAAGCATATCAATCCGGCTAACCCTGCGTCTTATACCGCAATCGACTCCATGAGCTTCAGATTCGAGTTTGGAGCGTCTCTCCGTATCTCCGCTTATTCCGACTCGAACGCGGACCAGCGTAAGTGGAACGGTAATCTGGAATATCTTGCTTTGCAGTTTCCTATAACGCGTTGGCTGGGCGTGAGCGCCGGTTTGGTGCCGTACTCTTTTGTTGGATATGACTTTGAAATGAGGCAGACGGCGCCGTCGTCAATTGTAGGAGGGGCGTTGGAGTCAACCTCTTTTTACAAAGGAACCGGAGGTCTGAATCAGGCTTTTGTCGGCGTGGGGGTGTCGCCGTTCAGAAACTTTTCTGTCGGGGCCAATCTGTTTTACAATTTCGGAACAATTGAGCATACAAGTACCGTAAACTTCAAGAACACAGCCTTCAAGGCTACGGAGCAGGTTAAGAGGATAGAGGTGACGGATTTTAACACATCTTTTGGGGCTCAGTACGAAATCTGCTTTTCAAAGGAGAGAAGCCTCGCTCTGGGCGCCGTGATGAGCCTGAAGTCAGAACTTGGGGCCGATGCTGTGCAGACAGTCACAACCGCGTCGGTAGATACAGTCTCGCTGAACTTCGACAATAAATTTGATTTGCCGCTGAGCTTTGGCATGGGTTTTGTATATAATTTAAATGAGAGGCTTCATGTCGGATTTGACTACAAACGTCAGCTTTGGTCTGATGTGAGGTATTTCGGCGAAAAAGAGTTTTCTGACAAAGACAAGTACGCCTTGGGCGTGGAATTTTTGCCAGACGGAAACAGCAAGCGTTATCTGAAACGCGTGGCATACAGAGCCGGTTTTAATGTTTCTAACTCTTATTATGATGTGAACGGCAACGATTTCAAAGAGTATGTGGCCAGTGTCGGCTTTGGTCTGCCTCTGAAGAGAGGGCTTAATCCGACTGTTGTCAATCTCGGATTTGAATATGGAAACATAGGTAAGAAATCTGAGAATATGATAAAGGAACAGTACTTTAAGTTTATTCTTAACATGACAATCAACGAACGTTGGTTTGTGAAACGTAAATTTGAATAATAATAACTTTAAAATATTTAGTGCGATGAAAATCAAATCTTTATTAATGACTGCGGCTGTTGCTGGTTTGAGTTTTTCGGGCTATGCTCAGGACGACGAGAAACAGCTGTGCATGGAAAAGGTTAGCCTTTTGACAAATTATGTGAAACAGGGTAACTTTGCTGACGCAATGACTTTCTTTGACGAGGCTTATTCTAAGTGTCCATCTATTCACTCGTCTCTTTATACTCAGGGTGAAAAGACTTTCGTCGGTCTGCTTAAGGCTGAGACTGACCAGGCTAAGAAAGACGCTCTTCTTGACAAGTTCATGGGTGTGTACGATAGCTGGATCAAGTATTATGGCAATCAGAAGAAGACTCCTAAGTATTTTTTGTTGGGTCGCAAGGCAAATAATTATGTGAAATATTCGGATGAAAAAAATCCGGATGTGAAACTTAAAGCGTACGACTGGTATGCAGAGGCTTTGAAACTGGGTGGTGAAAATTGTGATGTTATGTCGTTCTGGAACTTCATGGATTTGTCTGTGGCTAAGTTCAAGAAGGATCCGGCTCACAAAGAGCAGCTTATCGAAGATTATCTGTACATCGCTCCGCTTATGGTTAAGCGCTCGAACTCTGGTGTGCCTAAGGACACTATCTTTGCAGAGTTCAAGGGTGAGGTGGACATGGCTTTCGCTCGTTCTGGCGTGGCTGACTGCAAAACTCTTGACGGCATTTACGCAAGCAAATTGGACGCTTCTAAGGATGACAAGGTATTCCTTGAACGTGTGCTTAGCTTGTATGCTATGGCAGATTGCGAAGAGTCGGCTGTGTACTTCAAGGCTTCTGATTTTATGCACAAAATCAATCCGTCTGCAGGTTCTGCCCTTGGTATGGCTGCTCAGGCTTTGAAAAACAAAGACTATTCAAAGGCAATCAACTATTACAAGGAAGCTTTGAAACTTACTGACGACCGCGCTTTGAAGTCTAAAACTCAGGTCGCTATAGCTTCTGTGTACTACAAATTGGGTAATTACGCAGAGTGTAGAAACTTCTCTAATGCCGCTCTGGCTAGCAATGCGAAGAACTCTTACGCTTATCAGATGATGGCAAGCGCGTTTGTTGCAGGTCGCGCTCAGATTTCAGATGATGCGATTATCCAAAAAACGGCTTTCTGGATTGCTGTTGACAAACTGGAAAAGGCTAAGCAGATTGACCCAGGTTGTGCTGCAAGTGTAAATAAGCTTATCAGCAACTACAAGGCTCAGTTCCCTTCTAAGTCTGAAATGTTCATGCGCGGCGTGTCTGGAGCTACTTACAAGGTTCCTGGTTGGATTAATGAGACTACTACTGTCAGATAAATTGTTTTTAAATTGAATAGTGATTTGAAACATAAAATTTTGCACATAACGGTTGCGGGGTTCGCAACTGTTATGTGCTTTATGCTTTCCTGCTCGTCTGAAAAAGACCTTGTGCCGCTTAGTCAGGACAAGAGAAAGGTGCCTACTTTGACCACGCTGGATGTCTCCACTGTCGTGTCGGACTCTGGTGTGACTCGATACAGGGTGGAGTCGCCGGAGTGGCTTATGTTCGACAAGGCGGACACCGTCTTCTGGGAGTTCCCTAAGGGAATTATGCTCGAAAAGTTCGACCCGCAGATGAAAGTCGATGCTAAATTGCAGAGTAAGTATGCTATTTATTACAAAGACCTGAAATTGTGGGATTTGAGGGATAGCGTGGTGGCTTTGAATCTGGAAGGCGAGAAATTTGAGTGTGACCAGCTTTTCTGGAATCAGGAGACTGAAAAGGTATATTCTGATGGTAAAATCAGAATAACTCAGCAAGATAAAATTATCGACGGACTGGGGTTTGAGTCTAATCAGGCGCTCACGAAATATACAATATTGAAGCCGGTCGGGATTTTCCCCATATCGGATGAGGACTGATAAATGTTTTGTAAATTTAATAAGATGAAAAAGATTAATTATTTGTTAGGGCTTTTGCTTGTGGTTTTATTTAGTTCTTGTTTTACGTCTTGTTCGTCTGATGATGAAGAAGATAAGGAAAATAAGACTGAGCAAAGCGTCGCACCGCCTAATGAGATGGGAGGGTATGATGAAGAAGATGAGGAAAATAAGACTGAGCAAAGCGGGGCTTATCGATTGGTTATCGAGATGAATGGAAGTGACCTTACTTTGATAGGTAATGTGACCGCTATGGGCGGAAGCTTGTATGATGGTGATACAGACGAGAAAATAAACAATCCGGAAAGCTTTTTCATAGAAGGCATTGACGGTAAGGAGAAAATAGAGGTTTATTCGAGTGATAAGTGCATGAGCTTTAACTTTAACTTCACTTTGCACAGCGAACTTGACAACGATGAGCCGTATTCTTGCATAGTGAAACTTTACCAAGGTGGCGAACTTGTAAAGGAGTTTAATGAAGTGCCTGATGAGTACAATAAGATTACGGTTGCTTATACTCATGTGAATACTGACGCTTATCAGTTTTAACTAACATAGAATAGTGGGAATATGAATCTCTGTGTCTTGCTTGTGGCCTTAGTGCTGGCTTTGCTTCTCGCTTTTCTGGTGAGCGGCGAGTTCGCTTTTGTCTGTTCTAACAGGTTGAGTGTGGAACTGGACAAGAGCAATGGCGTGCAAAACAAACTGCTCTCCTTCTTCTATAAGAAGCAGGGCTCTTTGCTGAGCGCTCTGTTTTTTGCGCACGGGATTCTGTTCTTCGGATATGTTTATTGTTCGGTCTCTTTTCTTATGTTGTTGGCAGAAAGCCAGCCGGCTTATGTGGTCTTTCTGGCCGCTTTGGCTTTTCTGCTGTTTTTGCTTCTTGTTATAGACTGCGGGTTTAGGCTTTCGTCCAGCGTCAATCCTACTACTTTGCTGCGATGTCTTTCCGCTCCTATTTTTCTCGTTTATGTTGTCTCTTATCCTGTAAAGAGGCTGTTCCTCTTTTTCGGGCGTGTGTTTGGGCTTGTTGATAAGCCGGTTTTGAGCATAACAAGAGCTAATGTTGAAGAGGAGACGGAGGTGCTGGTTTCAGGCGTGCCGGATTCGGACAGAAGTGAGGTGGACGAGGTTCGTCTGTTTCGCAACGCTTTGGAGTTTTCTAATGTGCTGCTGAAGGACTGCATTGTTCCGAGAACAGAGCTTGAGGCGATTGATGTGAATGCCGGCATAGAGGCTTTGAGGCAGCTTTTTGTGGAGTCTAACTGTTCGAGGATTCTTGTTTATAAGGAGAACCTTGACAATATGATCGGCTATGTGCACTCTTCTGATATGTTTGACCAGCCGGAAGATATTCAGTCGTTGCTTAACCCGCTTATCGTGGTGCCGGAATTTATGGCGGCTAACAAATTGCTTAAGATATTTCTGCAACGCAAGAAGAGCCTGGCTCTTGTGGTGGACGAATTTGGCGGAACGTCAGGCATTGTGACTTTGGAGGATATGATGGAGGAGATTTTCGGGGAGATTGAAGATGAGCATGACGAGGACGAATATGTGGCAAAATCTTTGAATAAGAATGAGTATATTCTGTCCGGAAGGCTTGAGATAGAGCAGGTTAACGAAGATTTCGGTCTTTCCTTGCCAGTTTCCGACGATTATCAGACTATAGCGGGCTTGATTTTGGCGCATAACGAAATCTTGCCTCAAAAAGGAGAGGTCGTCGAATTGCATCCGAATTTCAGCTTTACTATAATAAGGTTGGTGGCCACTCGCATAGACCTTGTCAGACTGAAAGTGCTTGCTCAAGAGGGTTAGCGGAGGACTGTGCTTTTGAGTCGCTTCCGCTTTTGCAGTGCGGTTGTATTGTTTCTATATCTGTAATTTGTAATTTTTTTTTATATTTGTTGTGTTTTGCTTTTTTTGTATATATATTTTTTGTATCTTCGTGCGCTAAAAGTGTAAAATTAAATTAATTTATTAAGTAAATAATGGCTACGTTAGAGAAAATTAGAAGTAGGTCAGGCTTGTTGATCGCAGTTGTGGGGATTGCCCTTGCGGCTTTCGTTGTTGGCGACGCGATTAACTCTTGGGGAGCTTCCGCAGGCAGTGATATGAGAACTGTAGGCTCGGTGGAAGGCGTTGAGTTTTCTAGTATGGATTTCCAAGATGAGGTGAACTTGTTCAGCGAAATTAGCAGGATGCAGAGCCCTCGAAATTTGTCGGATGGGGATATGCGTGACGAAGTGTGGAACGGTTTTGTTCGCTCTACATTGCTGAAGAAAAAGGCTGAAGAACTGGGCATTACTGTTACCAAAAGCGAGGTGATGGCTGCGGTTTTGGGCGAAAATGTAAACGGTTTTGTGAAAGACATTCCGTTGTTTAAAAATGCGCAGGGAGTGTTTGACCAAAATGCAGTGAGGGAACTGTTGCAGTTTGCAAATAGCCATAGAGGTGCTACTGACGGTAACGGCAACTTGACAGAACAGGCTGTTCAGGCCGAACGCATAGACAAACATTGGAAGTATTGGTCTAGCCAAATAGAAGATGTCCTTTTGTACGGAAAGGTTTGCAACTTGCTTGCTGGAGCTATGTCTCCGACCAAGAAGGATTCTGCGTTTATGGCTGACCTTTATTCAAAGAACTATGATGTTGTCGTTTGCAAAAAGGCGTTCTCTGACGTGGCGGATTCGACAATTTCCGTGTCCGATAGCGACATTAACGCTTGTTATTCTAAAAATAAGGAAAACTACAAGGTTGAGGAAGGGTATCGTTCTCTGAAATTGATAGCTTTCCCAATTGAGCCGTCTCAGGATGACGCAGATAATCTTAAGGCTTCGATGGAGGATGTGAGAAAGCAGCTGACTGAAGTTAGCGACAGCGATGTTCCGCTTCTTATCTCTAGCATTTCTGACGCAAATAGTCAGTACAACGGAGCTTATATGTCTGACAAAGATGTGGATTATTCTTTCAAGGATTTTGCTTTCACTGCAGGTAAGGGCGCTGTTGCTGATGTTGTGATTGACGGCGCTTATTACAAGACTGCGAAAGTGATGTCTGATGTGGTTTCTCGTCCGGACTCAGTGCGTATCAGCCTTGTTTTGGTGAGAGCGGCGACTTTGGAGGAAACGCAGAAGAAGGCGGACAGCCTTATGGCTTTGGTTAATGGCGGCGTGGCTTTCGACAGCTTGCGTTCTGTTTCGGCTGCGGACCAGTCTATTGTCAACAGCGGCGATTTGGGCTGGGTTAAGGAAGGTCTTGTCGGAATTCCTAATTTTGACAGTTTGGCTTTCTCTGCTGACAAAGGAAAGGTTTTCACTCTGAACAGCAATAACGGCATCCACTTGGTCAAGGTTACTGACAAGACTGCTCCGGTTAAGAAGGTTAAACTGGCGGTTGCTTCTTCTATGTTGCAGCCAAGTTCTGCAACTGCAAACGACGTTTATAACAATGCAAGCCAGTTTGTCGCAGAAAACGCAACATTGTCTGACTTCGAAGCGGCAGCAAAGGAAAACCAGATGATGGTGATTCCTGTGAACGGATTGGGAGAAAATGCGCACAGGGCAGCGTCTATGTTTGGTGTGTATGATGACTTGAGAGATCTTGTGAGATGGGCTTGGGATGAAGATCGTGTTGTGGGTGATGTATCTGGCGTTTACGGTGTTAATAATAATACTGTTTACGTGGTTGCTGCTCTTTCTGACATCGTTGACAAGGGCTACGCTCAGGTGGCGTCTGTTCGTTCTGAGCTTGAAGCTAAGGTTAGAAACGAGAAGAAGGCCGAATTGCTGGTGAAGGATATCGCTTCTGTTTCTGAAGATAATTTGAAGGATACGCTAAAGGCTGTCAGATTCGGACTGAATAACTTGCCTAGATTTGGTAGTGAAAAGGCTTTGGTTGGTGCAATTTGCACTGCAGCGGAAGGTCAGGTTGTTAAGCCGATTGTTGGTAATTCAGGTGTCTTTGCGTTCAAGGTTTTGTCTTCTGCAACTGAGTCTGAATTTGCTTTTGATAAAAAGACTCTTGTGAACGAAGTGTGGGCTAATATTAGCCAGTCTTTGTTCCGCGTTTTGAAAAGCAAAGGTGAAGTCAAGGATAACAGAGCTATGCACTATTAATTGGTTTCCGAAGTTTAGGAAGCGAAATATTGGATTAGAGGGGTGGCGTTTTAGTCCACCCCTTTTTTGGATTGTTTATGGCTGTTTCTGAAAGTTGCGGCTTAAGTGTTTATCATATCATAATATTTGCGTGATGGATAAGATTGTTTTATTGGGAAAGACGATGCCGGAATTGAAACTCCTGTCGGAGGAGTTGGGGCTCCCTAAGTTTGCGGCAAGGCAGATTGCTGATTGGCTTTATAAGAAGAATGTGGACAGTGTGGAGCAGATGACAAATATTTCGCTTGCCAATCGTAATAAAATATCTGAGCGTTGTGTCGTGGGGAAGTCACTGCCGGAAAATGTGATGGTTTCTGCAGACGGAACTAAAAAGTATCTTTTTCGGGTGCAGGACAAGTTTGTGGAGGCTGTGTATATTCCGGAAAAGGACAGGGCTACGCTTTGCGTGTCGTCTCAGGTGGGATGTAAAATGAATTGCCTTTTCTGCATGACTGGAAAGCAGGGCTTTGGTTGCAATCTGACGTCTGGCGAAATTCTTAATCAAATGCAGGCGATTCCTGAGTTTGACAAACTGACTAACGTCGTTTTCATGGGAATGGGAGAGCCGATGGATAATGTGAAGAACGTGCTGGCGGCTTTGGAAATCATGACTTCTGACTACGGGTATGCGTGGAGCCCTAAAAGGGTGACGGTTTCGACGGTTGGTATAGTGCCTGGAATGAGGGAGTTTTTGCAGAAAAGTTCTTGTCATCTTGCCGTGAGCCTGCATAATCCGTTCCCTGACGAACGTCTTGCGATGATGCCGATAGAAAAGGCTTATCCTATCGTCGATGTTTTGTCTGAAATCAAAGAGTATGATTTCACAGGGCAGAGGCGAGTCTCTTTTGAATATACAATGTTCAAGGGAAAGAACGATACGCCAAGGCATGCGGCTGAGTTGAAGCGGCTGTTGGATGGTCTGGAGTGCAGAATGAATCTGATACGTTTCCATGCAATTCCTGATGTGCCGCTGGAGGGGTCGTCTGACGGTGAGATTGAAAAGTTTCAAAGCGAATTGTCTAAACGCGGGTTGCTGGCGACGATTAGAAAGTCGAGAGGCGAAGATATTTTTGCGGCGTGCGGACTGCTTTCGACAATGAAAAATAATAAAGAAC
Source organism: uncultured Bacteroidales bacterium (assembly GCA_937915765.1). Classification (GTDB taxonomy): domain Bacteria; phylum Bacteroidota; class Bacteroidia; order Bacteroidales; family Paludibacteraceae; genus RGIG9379. The sequence continues at coordinate 12,949 of CALGHE010000076.1, forward strand.
TTTAATCAGTATTTGGTTGTTCTTTGTTTAAGGTAATTTCTATAAATTAGAGAGATGATTTATACTTTTTTAATTACAAACGGTGAATTTATAGAACTTATTTTAAATGAAAGAGCTGTGGTCTTGATAGATGTTTTTTAAGAATTAGCTAAAATAAAACATGCGTCTGTTCGTTATGGAAGCAGAAAAATATAGGAAAATGAAGAAAGTATTGTTTTTTTTGATGGCGAGTGCCTTGCTTTTATCTTGCAGTGAAAAGGATCGAAAGGGATTTCTTCTGCCGGGTGTTACAGGCAATTCGTTCGAGGCTATGGTAGTCACTACCGAGCCGGTTTGGAACAGTGAAAGCGGTTCTGTGCTCAAAGATGTGCTGGCTGGAAATATGGAGGGGCTTCCGCAGCCTGAACCGTATTTCAAGTTGTCTTATTGTCCTAAGTCTCAGTTTGACGATATTATGAAGCCGATGCGAAATATCGTGCTTGTGGACGTTGACCCGCAGATGTACACGCAGGCGAAAATTAAATATGAGAGGGAGCGCTGGGCTAGATCGCAGGCTTTGATCTGCATAACATCTCCAGACAAGGCCGGTGTGACTAAGATTGTGTGCGATAACAAAGACAATATCAGGCGGTTCTTCTCTGACGCAGAGGCGGAACGTATGCTTGAGGTGCACGAAAAGTCTGTGAATTCTGAAGGCAGCCAGAAGGTTAAGGATATGTTCGGCGTGAATTTGCTTGTGCCGGCTTCTTTGGACAAGTCTAAAGTGGGCGAGGATTTTATATGGTTCTCAAATGTCAAGTATGACGATATTCAGAACATCGTGGTTTATAAATTTCCGTATAAAGACACAAGCGACCTCTCGGTGGAGAGCCTGGTTAGACGCAGAGACTCTGTAATGAAGATTAATGTGCCTGGCGCGGCGCCGGACTCTTATGTGGCGACTGAAAAGAGCGACAAGTACGGACGTGCTCCTGTGTCGTATGTGCTGAATGTTGACGGAAGATATACGGTGGAGATAAGAGGCTTCTGGTATATGGAAAATATGGTGATGGCTGGGCCTTTTGTCAGCCGGGCGTGCTTGTCTGCAGACCATAAGGATGTTATTGTGACCGAGTGCTTCTTGTTTGCTCCAAACAAAAACAAAAGAAATATCTTGAGGTCTTTGGAGTCGGCGTTGAGCTCGCTTGAAGTGAAGGCGGACACTGCGGTGGCGAAGCCGGATTCTTTGCGATAGATTTGGTTTAAGGTGGGTTCTATAAATTTATTTCGAAGTTAATTGCTAAGCGAAAGAAGGGTGTTGTGCGGACACTGAGACAGACTGACAATTAGCAAGTTGCCGAAATAAATCAAATAGTGCCGAAAGGTTTATCAACCCACGATTTGTACTTTTTTTATTACAAACGGTGAATTTATAGAACTCGCCTAAAGTTGCGGAAACAAAAAATGTTTCAAATAAGTTGTCTAAAAATTTACAAAAGATAATTTATTTGGTTACATTTGCGTGAATAAAAGGATTTTCGGCTATGGATGGCCGGGATCTTTGTAAATTTTAATATGATGGAAGATTACAAAATAAAGGTCGGAATTACTCAAGGTGATATTAACGGTATTGGATACGAGGTCATTATAAAAACGCTGGTGGACCAGAAGATAAATGACTTTTGTATTCCGATTGTTTATGGCTCGTCAAAAGTAGCGGCTTATCACCGTAAGGCTCTTAATATAGATAATTTTAATCTTAATGTGATAAACAACGCGTCTGAGGCTAATCCGAGACGTTCTAATATAATTAATTGCATTGATGATGAGGTCAAAGTAGAGCTTTCAAAGTCAACGGAAGAGGCAGGCACCGCCGCTTTTTTGGCATTGGAAAGGGCTACGGATGACTTGAAGAAAGGTTTGATTGACGTGTTGGTGACAGCGCCGATAAACAAGAAGAACATTCAGTCTGACAAGTTTAAGTTCCCGGGTCATACCGAATATCTGGAGGTTAAGTTCGGCAATGGCAAAAAGGGTCTGATGCTTATGGTGAACGAGGTGCTTCGTGTTGCCGTCGTTACGGGGCATGTGCCGCTGAAGGATGTCTATAAGCACATAACAGAAGAAAATATCATAGATAAGCTGAAGAGTTTGAACGAGGCGTTAGTGACTGACTTCGGACTTGTGAAGCCTCGCATCGCTGTGCTGGGACTGAATCCGCATGCTGGTGACAACGGGGTGCTCGGCTCTGAAGAGCAGGATATTATAATACCGGCTATCAAGAAGGCTAACTCTATGGGTATAATGTCTTTCGGACCTTATCCGGCAGACGGTTTCTTTGGCGCGGGCAGCTTTAAAACGTTTGACGCTGTGCTTGCGATGTACCACGACCAGGGGCTGGCTCCGTTCAAAAGCATTGCGATGGACAGCGGTGTGAATTTCACTGCAGGGCTGCCGGTAGTGAGAACTTCGCCGGCTCACGGCACTGCGTACGACAAGGCTGGTATAGGAAAAGCGTCTGAGGACTCTTTCAGAAATGCTCTGTATCTCGCTTGTGATGTGTTCAGAAGCAGATTGCGCCATGCCGAGATGTGCAAGAATCCGCTCCATAAGCAGGATGTCGAAATCAGCGGTATTGTGGAATGATTTGATTTGGCGGAACTTGGAACTAAATTGTAATTGTAGGTAACCTCTATAATTTAAGTTGAGGTGATTTTGCGTGACATTTTGTTTCGGCTGATTGTATTTGCGAAAGAGTGCGGGTGTCGTGGCTGGGCGTGTGGGCAAATGGTCAGAAAGTGTCTCTGCGTATTTGTGTAGATGTTTAAAACGAAATGGATTTTATGTTGATATTGTTTTTTATATTGGCATTCCTTATATCTTGGACTGTAACTTTTTACATCCGTAAATGGGCTATCTCGAAGCGAATGCTTGACAAGCCTAACGAACGCAGTTCGCATAAGCGCATAACTCCTCTTGGAGGTGGTGTGGCGATTGTGGTTTCTTGGTATGTGTGCGTTGCCTTGCTGGCTATATTTTATCCTGAGATGATGCCCGTAAAACTGTTTGCGGCTCTGTTGCCCGGGATATTGCTTGCCCTTGTGGGCATTCGTGACGACGTGAAGCAGATGTCGCCATGGACGAGGCTGTTTGTGCAACTTGTCTCCGTAGGGTTGTCTCTTTTCATCTTAGGCGGTGTGAACGAAATCGACTTCGGCACATTTACGTGGAACTGTCCGGTTGTGATTAACTTGCTGGTCTTTTTACTGCTGGTTTGGTTCGTGAACCTGTTTAATTTCTATGACGGGATAGACGGAAATCTGGGCAGTGAGGCTATCGCTATTTCTCTTATGAGCGTTATGCTGATTCCTAACTCGCCGCTGATACTGTTTGTGGCGTGTGTGGGAGGTTTTTTAGTGTGGAATTGGCAGAAGGCAAAGATATTTATGGGCGATGCTGGCAGTACTTTCATCGGTTTTGTGTTTGGCGTTTTTGCAGTCTATTTTCAGGACTGGCCGTCAGATGGAAGTCATCTGCCAATTCCGCTGATTTTATGGCTGCTTATATGTATAGTGGCTATATTTGACACAACGTTCACCTTGTTGCGCAGAATTGTTTATAAGGAAAATGTTCTGAAACCTCATAAAAATCAGCTGTTTCAGAGGCTTGTCCTTTCTGGATTTTCTCATCAGCAAGCTGTGTTTGTGCAGCAGGGCATGAATTTGCTCGTGGCTGTTGGAGTATGGTTTGTGTTCCACAACAAGGAGTATCTGCTTCCGGTTGTTTTGGGGTTTGTCGCTCTCTTTTGCATTTATGCATATTGGGTAGAGCGCCGTTATCCGTTTGTCAGGCAGAATAAGGCTGAAGTGTGACTTATTTAAGCAGTATTATATATGGATGATAAAGCAGGGAAAAAGAAATACAAGGTCGGGTTGGCTTTGAGCGGGGGCGGGGCGAAGGGAATTGCTCATATAGGGGCGTTGCGCGCGTTAGATGATTTGGGTCTGAAGGTGGATGTAATTGCGGGGGTGAGCGCCGGGGCTATTGTGGGCTCTTTGTATGCCGACGGGCGTTCGGCGGAGGAGATGATAGGTTTTTTCAAAAAGGCTAATCTGTTTCAGATGGTGATGCCGAATATGCCTAAGAAGGGCGGACTTGTTAATGCGGACCGATTCAAAAGGCAGCTGAGCGAGGTGCTGAAAGCAAGAACTTTCGAAGAGCTTGGCTTGCCTGTGATAATCAACGCTACGGATTTGAATAACGGGGAGGGCGTGTATTTCAGCTCTGGCAAACTGCTGGAATGTATTATTGCGTCGGCTAGCGTGCCTATATTTTTTAATCCTGTGCGGATAGACGGACGCATGTGTGTTGATGGAGGCCTTTTCAGCAACCTTCCGGCTTCTGTGCTGCGTGACGACTGCGAGTGCGTCATCGGAGTGCATGTGAATCCTATAGCTCCTCATGATTATGATTGCAGCGGGGTCATTGATGTGGCCGAAAGAATATTCCACCTTGCGGTAAACGGCAACACGATAAGGGAGAAAAAATTTTGCGACGTGGTAATCGAAATGGCCGATGTTAAAAAGTTCAAAATGTTTGAAAGTTCAAAGGCGGAAATGATATGTCAGATAGGATATGACACAACGATGAAGGTTCTTAAAGATTTTGATTTTGGCAAATTCGGAATAGAACTGAACGGTAAAAAAGAGGGGCGTTGAACCCCTCTTTGCTTTTTTATAATTGCTGTCCGCCGCAAAACATGAGGAATTTCCTTCCTGAAGATGTTGGTCATGATGCAAATAAAAGCGTCCGGAGCTAATTACTGAACTGGAAACTTGCAGGTTGCTATTTGCGAAAACCGCCTGAACGCCTTAAAAGATGTTCTTGACAAAGTCAAACCCTTCTGATACAATTGGCTTTAGCACGAGCCAAAGTGTCGCGATTCCGTAAATTAACTTTATGGCAGTGGAGCATACGAAGCCCACAAACGAGCCGAACGCGGATTTTAAGGCCGGGGCCAGCTCTTTGCCGTCTAATTTCTCTCCAATAAACGCTCCAATAAACATTCCCATAATCATGCCTATTGGAGTGAAAAATATCCCGGCTATCATGCCGATAATGCTTCCCCATACTCCTTTTTTGCTTCCTCCGAACTTTTTCGTAGCCCATGCAGGTATGGTGTAGTCAAGAATCTCAATTATGACCATTGCCGCAAGCGCCGTCACTATATGTGTGGTGGAAATGTCAGAGCAATAAGCCGTGAAACTTGCCAGCCAGAATCCGAGAAACGAGAACGGTGGTCCGGGAGGGAACGGCAAAACGCTGCCTGCTATGCCTGCAACAAGCAGCAAAACGCTTAAAATTATCAGAAAAATATCCATATCAACTCATTTTTTGCAAAAATAAAAAATTAAATATAAAAAATGGTGTGGCATTAGAAAAGTTTTTTATTATATTTGTAAATGTGTTCTGCCGGGTGTGCCGTGCAGGCAATTGTTAGTTATTTTAATACTTATTGCAATGGACAAACTTGAAGAAAAGGATTCTATGCAGCAGGTTGGCGACAACTTGGCTGAAAATGTGAAAGACGAAACTGTTGTTAACGTTGAGGCGAACGGAGCTGCTGCTTTGGGCGCGGAGATTGATTGTTTCTCGAACAAAACTGAAGAGGAACTGCTCGTTGAGGCTCAGAACTTGGTCGCGGGACTGACAGTTACGTCTGCCGAAGTTAAAGAAAAATTAGATAGTATAAAACATAATTTCTACAGACTGTACAAGGCGAAGCAGGAAGAACACAGAAACGCTTTCTTGGACGAAGGCGGCGAAATTGCTGACTATGTGCCGTTGCCGAACGACAATGAAGTGGCTCTGAAAGAGGCTCTTGCAAAGTTCAGGGAACTTAGAAATGCGGAGATTCTTGCAGAAGAAAAGGAGAGACAGGATAATCTTGCGGCGAAAAACAAGATATTGGAAGAGCTCAAGGCTTTGATTGACAATTCGGAAGATGACTTCGGCAAGAAGGTGCCTGCGTTTCAGAAATTGCAGCAGGAGTGGAAGCAGGTTGGGCAGGTTCCGGCTTCGGACGTTCAGACTCTGTGGAAAACTTATCAGCTTTACGTCGAAACTTTTTATGACAACCTGAAGATAAATAACGAGTTGCGTGACTATGACTTCAAGAAGAATCTGGAGGCTAAACTGCAACTTTGCTCTCAGGCTGAGGCTTTGGGTTCTGAAGCGGACGTTATAGGCGCCTTCAAGAAATTGCAACTGCTTCATGAGGAATGGCGTGAAATCGGGCCGGTGGCAAAGGAGCAGCGTGAAGAGATTTGGGACAGGTTTAAGGCCGCTTCCACTATAGTGAACAAAAGGCATCATGACTATTTTGATCAGCTGAAGGCTAACGAACAGTCTAATCTTGAAAAGAAAACTGCAATCTGCGAGAAAATTGAGTCGGTTGACTTGGAGGCGCTTCAGACTTATAAGGACTGGCAGGACCGCTCTGACGAAATTATCGAGCTGCAGGGTGAATGGAAGAAGATTGGCTTCGCTCCGAAAAAGGACAATGTTGCTATTTACGAGCGCTTCCGAAGCGCTTGCGACAGATTCTTTAACGCTAAAAATGATTTCTACAGGTCGTCCAAAGACGCGCTGGTGGCTAACTTGACTAAAAAGCTTGCTCTGTGCGAAAAGGCCGAGGCTCTTAAAGATAGCCAGAACTGGAGAGAGGTTACGGACAAGCTTGTGCAGATGCAGAAAGACTGGAAGACAATCGGCGCTGTGCCTAAAAAACATTCGGACGCAGTGTGGAAACGCTTTATTGCCGCTTGCGATTATTTCTTCGAACAGAAGGAACTCCAGTTTAAGAACGTGAAGGACGAGCAGGATAAGAATCTGAAGGTGAAGAGGGAACTTATCGAAAAGATCAAGAGCCTCGAAATCGGCGCTGACAATAATGCTTCTTACAAGGAACTGAAGGCTTTGATCGCCGAATGGAACGAAGTGGGGCATGTGCCGTTTAAGGATAAGGATAAAGTCTATAAGGAGTACAAGGCTGCTATAGACGAAAAGTTTGACAAGCTTAATTTGGACAAGGCTAACGCGAGAATGTCAGCCTTCAAGTCTAACATAGAAAATATGGCGGACAAGGGTTCTGAAAGAAAGCGCCTTCAGAGGTTGGTGGAAAAGCTGAAGAAGGAAATTTCCGCCTACGAGAACAATATAGGTTTCTTCAGCAACTCAAAGAGTTCGGAAGGTATGGTTAAGGATTTGGAACGCAAGATTGTCAAGCTGAAGGAGGAACAGAGCGAAGTTGAAGCTAAGCTTGCTCTCCTTGATGAAGCGGCAGAATGATATGGGAATGTAGGCAGACTTTGCTTTGGGGCTTGTCTGCCTGCGTCGTTTCTGCAGGTATAGCTGCATCGTGTTAAAAAAAGTTAAAATTTCTGTTGAGATTAGGTCTGTTTGAAAAAAATAGACGATATTTGCAGTGTTGTTTTAAAAATTTAAAAAATATAATAAAATGAAACCTTTTGAAGAAAACTGGCAACAAGATTCCGGGAGGAAGTTCAATGCCGGCCGTGATGGTGAAAATCAGAGCGAGAAGAGAAGTTTTAATCCAAACTTTTCGAGTGACAACAGATTGAGAGAAGGAAACTCTTCTGCTGTTAGAAAACCTCGTAAACGTGTGGGTGAAACTCGTTATAACGTTGATAATGACCAGCCAAACAGACAGTATCGCCCTAACAACGGATATAACAACCGTGAAGGGTATAACAATGGCGGTTATTCGGAACACAGAAACTACAATAATCGTGGGGGATACAATAACCGAGGTAATTATGATGAAGGCGGACGCGGCGGCTATGACAATAACAGACGCGGCGGTTACAACAATTCTGACAATTACTACGGAAATTCTCAGAACAATGGTGGCGGTTACAATAACGGCGGCTATAGCAATGGCGGAAATCGTGGCGGATATAATAACGGCGGTAACCGTGGCGGTTACAATAATGGTGGCGGAAATCGTGGCGGCTATAACAATGGCGGCAACAGAAGACCGAACAATAACCAGTTTGCCGGAAATCGCCAGAACAATAACAACGGACAGCGTAAAAACAATAATAACAGAGGCGGAAACAAGTTTAACAACAGGCAGCGCTTCGACGAAGGCAAGAGACCTATTGAGTACCGCTCGGTAGTTTATGACCCGAACGAGCCAATCCGTCTTAACAAATATCTGGCTAATGCCGGAGTTTGCTCTCGTAGAGAGGCGGACGAATTGATTCAGGCGGGCGCTATCATTGTTAACGGTGTGCCGGTTACAGAACTTGGAACTAAGATTCTGCGCGGTGACAAGGTGATGATTCACGACCAGCTGGTTTCTCAGGACAAGAGAGTTTATCTTTTGCTTAACAAGCCGAAGGACTGTGTGACTACAAGTGACGATCCGTATGCAAAACTTACGGTTATGGACCTTGTGAAGAACGCGTGCAGCGAACGTATATATCCTGTTGGGCGTCTTGACAGAAACACGACTGGTGTGCTGCTGTTGACTAACGACGGTGACTTGGCCGCTAAGCTTACGCATCCTAAGTACAATAAAAAGAAGATTTATCAGGTTGCCCTTGACAAGCCTTTGGAACAGGAGGATTTTGATAAAATCATGGCTGGCGTAGTGCTTGAAGATGGTGAAATCAAGGCTGATGACTTGAGCTTTATTGACGAGGAAGATAAGAAGAAAGTTGGTATCGAGGTGCATTCTGGACGTAACCGTATCGTTCGTCGTATATTTGAAAGCCTTGGCTACCGCGTGGTTCGTCTTGACCGTGTGTTCTTTGCTGGTCTTACCAAAAAGAACTTGAAGAGAGGACAGTGGCGCTTCTTGTCTGAAAAAGAGGTTAATATGCTTCGTCAGGGCGCGTTTGAGTAATTTGGGTGGCTTGTGTGAGTCAGGTTTTTTCAAGCTGTGGCTTATGTAAGTTTAGTTTGTACTTTTGATATTTTTCATAACTCAGCTGGCGGCTTGCGCATCACTTGTGCAAGCCGCTTTTTTTTATGGCTTTTTAAAATAAAATTTAAACATCTTCTTAGAGTCGTTTTTATTTTGTAGTTTTGCAGAGTATATGAGGGTTCCCGTTTTAGGAATTTCTCCGTGAACGATGTAAAAAAACGTGGGGCTGCGGCCCGGCTGTGCAGGTCGGGGAAAACGCTCCAAAAAGAGCTAATTGTTTTTAATGACAGAAAAAATATTTGTAATAGAAAATTCTGACCCCGCTATTTTATACGGACAGAACAATTCTAACATTCATCTTATCAAGGACCTTTTCCCGAAACTTAAGATAGTTGCAAGGGGTGATGTGCTGAAGGTGTTTGGTGACGAGGTGGAAATCGCTTTGTTTGAGGAGGCTTTCTTGAAAATTGACGCCTACTGCGGAAAATTCAACTCGTTGTCTGATGCGGTGATCGTTGATGTGGTGAAAGGCAAAAGGACTGATGAGGACGCTCCTGTATCGGACCTTATAATATACGGAGTGAACGGGAAGCCGATAACAGCGCGCACGCATACGCAGAAAAAGCTTGTGGCGGAGTTTGACAGTCATGACTTGCTGTTTGCTATTGGTCCGGCAGGGTCCGGAAAGACATACACGGCCATCGCGCTTGCTGTGCGTTCGCTTAAGAACAGAGAGGTGAAAAAGATTATATTGAGCCGTCCGGCTGTGGAGGCTGGCGAGAAGCTCGGATTCCTTCCGGGTGACATGAAAGAGAAGATTGATCCGTATCTTCAGCCGCTTTACGATGCGTTGCAGGATATGATTCCAGGAACAAAACTTAAAGAGTTTATGGATAACGGAACGATTCAGATTGCTCCGCTCGCATTCATGAGAGGCCGTACGCTTAACGATGCGTTTGTGATTTTGGACGAGGCTCAAAACACTACAACTCAACAGATTAGGATGTTTTTGACCAGAATGGGTCTTAACAGCAAGATTATTGTGACAGGCGATGTTTCGCAGATTGACTTGCCGTCGAGCCAGCGGTCGGGACTTATAGACGCTCTGAACGTGTTGAGGAATGTGAAGGGAATCGCGAAGGTTGAGTTTGACGTGAAGGATATTGTAAGACATAAGTTGGTGCAGAGGATTGTGGAGGCGTACGAGGCGAGCGATGAAAAAAGAAGAGAACAAAAGGCCCTTAAAGAGAAAGAGGAGGCTGAAGCTTGATTCTTTACAGACTGGCTTGTGTGGTTTTTATGACTAATTTTGCAGATATTTAGAAAAATAAGATATATGGATAACGCTTTAACAAAAACAGATTTTAATTTTCCGGGACAGAAAAGTGTCTATCACGGAAAGGTTCGCGACGTTTACAGCGTCGGTGAAGATAAGTTGGTGATGGTGGCATCAGACCGTATCTCGGCGTTTGACGTGATTCTTCCTAAAGGCATCCCTTTCAAGGGTCAGATGTTGAATCAGATTGCGGCTAAGTTTCTTGACGCTACAGCGGATATTTGCCCTAACTGGAAACTTGCGACTCCAGACCCTATGGTGACCGTAGGCATCAGATGCGAAGGCTTCCCGGTGGAAATGATTGTTCGCGGTTATTTGTGCGGAAGCGCCTGGAGAGCGTACAAAAGCGGCGTGAGAGAGATTTGCGGCGTGAAGATTCCGGACGGAATGAAGGAAAACCAGAAGTTCCCTACTCCGATAATCACTCCTACGACAAAGGCCGAAATCGGTATGCACGACGAGGACATCTCTAAGGAGGAGATTCTTGCTCAGGGGCTGGTTTCTAAAGAGGATTACGAAGTGCTGGAAAAATATACTCTCGCTCTGTTCCAGAGAGGAACTGAAATTGCGGAAAAGCGCGGACTGATTTTGGTTGACACCAAGTATGAGTTCGGTAAGGCTAACGGCACGATATATCTGATGGACGAAATTCACACGCCAGACTCGTCTCGTTATTTCTACAAAGACTCTTATCTTGAACTTTTTGAAAAGGGCGAGGCTCAGAAGCAGCTTTCTAAAGAGTTTGTGAGAGAGTGGCTTATGGATAATGGCTTCCAAGGCAAGGAAGGGCAGACTGTGCCTGAAATGACTGACGAGATTGTGAATTCAATATCAGAACGTTACATAGAACTTTATGAAAATATCACAGGGGAGAAGTTTGAAAAGGCAGACCCGGCGTCGCTTAACGCTCGTATTGAGAAGAATGTGACTGATTATCTGAACGGTAAATGATATTTGTGGCAAAACCAATCAAAGCGCGAAGTTATCTTTCGCGCTTTTTTTATGTCTGTGTCATTTGCTGAACAGAGAAAATAACAGAGAAATAAGCGATATAACCATCAACGCCACACCTGTGAGCTTGTTTACAATCCACAGACCGCGCAGATTAAATCTGCCGCGGAATTTGTTCACTATATTAACAAGCAGAGACCACCACATCGCAGCTCCGAGCAGAATGAAGAGGATGCCGCAGATGCTTTCGTAAAAGGTCGTCTCTTCCGTTATAAAGGAGAATTTCGCAAAAAGCGCGATGAAAAGGAACACAACCAGCGGATTGGTCACCGTCAGCCCGAACGATGTGAGAAAGTCTTGTATGTAATTCTTCTTGACGCCGTTCATCTTTGTGAGGCTGCGGACAGGATTGCTTGCGTAGGTGTAAAGCCCGAAGAAAAAGACAATCACGCTGCCCAGTATCTGCAGAATGAACTGATGGCTCTCTATAAACTCTACGACAAAAGACATGCTGAAAACCGCGATTAGCGCATAAAGCAAGTCTGACACGGTTGCGCCCAACGCTGTTGCGAAACCGTGGGCTCTGCCTCCGTTCAGCGTGCGCTGCAGACACAAAATCCCTATCGGCCCCACAGGAGCAGACACAAATATCCCAATAATCAGACCTTTCAGCATCAATTCAATCATAACTGCAAATTTCAGCATTTTTTTTTGAAGTTCAGCATTTCGAGGCGTGATTTTTTATATGAAAATCATTTTTTTTTTAGATGTTTATTTTCGTGTGTTGAAAATTAAGAATTACTGAGTTTTTCTTTTTAGTTTTAAAGAAGTTTTATATCAACTTGTAGAAGTTGTCCTCGCATATTCCATGGTAGTTTCTCTTGGCGTAAGTTTTGATTTCAAGTCTCCAGTCATGTTAAAAAACAAGGTTGCACAACATATAAATATTTTTCGCCGTTTCATTTTTATTTTCTAAATTGCAATCAGCAAACAGAAATTAACCTTTGATGTTTGCTGATGCTCTTTTGCGTTGTTTTTTGGTGTTTTTATTTTTTTTCATGGATGTTGCGGGCGTTTTGCTTAGAGTCCTCAAAAAGAGGCCTGCCCGGAAGTCCGCGGATGCGCAGATGCCGTGCATGTCGGGATTTTGGCATGCCCTGCAGTTTTGCCCTGTTATGAATAATTAATAATGCGCAATAAAAGAACGAACTAAAATTGTATAGGAGCCTTGAGTTGCTTATTTGATGAAAAAAATCGTAATCGAGGCTTGCTTTGGAAACGGTCCGGATTTTAGTCGGACGGTTTCGATGTCCAGTAAGAATTAACAAGAAGTTTAACGTTTAATATTAATTGCTATGAACGAAGTGTTTTTACTAATACCGCTCGCATCATTGGTAGCATTGGGCTTTGCTTTCTATTTTTTCAGGAAGATGATGCAGGAAGAGGAGGGGACTGCAACAATGCAGAAGATAGCCTCCCATGTGCGCAAGGGCGCTATGGCG
>CALGHE010000077.1 GCA_937915765.1 uncultured Bacteroidales bacterium
AGACTCTTTTCTGAATCCCGTATTCTAACATTTACACAAAATTATGGATAGTGCCGTTTTTTGCCTTATTCCCCTCAGCAGGAAGGCACGCGTGCTTTCCTGCTGAGGAGTCTTTGGCATTGCTCTCCCTCTCTAAAATCCTTTTACTTCTCCAACAAAATCGCCGGCAGGTCGTTTGGCGAGCCGTCTGTGTTCACGATAGGGAAGTCGCCTTTGTAGCACCAGTGAGCGTTGTTGATGTTATGCTTCTTGAATATTGTTGTAATGTCTTTATACCATTTCATGCGAGTCTCTTTGTCTATGTATTCAGGGAACACGCCAAATTCGCCGCAATAAACCTGCAGTCCATACTCTTCACCCTTCTTTATGGCAGGGAGAATTTCCTGCTCCATTACATTGATGTCATAATTCTGATTGCATCTGCGGAAGTACGCCAGAGTGTCAGCCGGCAACGAAGCATAGAAAGAGGTATCTTCAATAGCCAAGCCCGGATACTGAATCTTACCATCATATTTTTTCTGTACAGTCCAGTGCGCTCTGTAATGAGTGACAAGAATCGGATTGTAATAATGAAAACTCAGTATCAAATTTTTGTCATTTTCCGGCACTTTGAGGTACTGTATGGTTTCGACAGATTGCTGCCAGTTAGACCCTACGATGATGGTTCTTTCAGGCTCCGTCTCTCTGATAGAAGCAATCAGTCTGGCTTCAAGTTCGTTAAGCTCTTCGTGCGACGGAGCTATAGCTTCGTTCAGAAGTTCGTATGCAAGCCTGTCGTTAGGATAATCCTTCAAGAAAGACTGCAGGTCTTTCCAGATTGCGATAAGCTTCTCTTTCTCTCCTGATTTCTGGAATAGAGTGTTTTCACCCGGACGGGCGTTAAAATGAAACGACCTGATGATGTGCAGGTCAATGATGATGTTCATATTATTCTCCAGCGTCCAGTCTATCGCATTCTTCATCAATGCGAACGCCTCTTCGTGACGGTTCATGTTTTCGTCATACATCTGAACCTCGTCAATAGGAAGACGCACATGGTCAAATCCCATAGCCGCAATTGAGTCGAAATCTTTTTTTGTTATCTGATTAGCGCGTTCCTCGCCCCTTCTATCTGACTGAGAAAGCCAGTGGCTCACGTTGACACCTGTCCCAAGTTTGAATTTAGTGCAAGCAGTTTTTGCAGTGGAGTCCGTTGCCGCAACGCTTGCCGGCTGGCTCGTTGTGCTTCCGCCTCCGCAAGATGCAGTAAGCAAAGCCAATCCCAACGACAGGAATAAAGTTCTTATTTTCATTCTCATATCTAAATATTTTTATTTTTTTACTGTCAGATTTAGCAGAAAAGAAAGCTCTTCTGTCCGCTGATTTGTCTGCATGACAGAGCCCTTGAATACAAAGATAGCAAACTAAACGTCAAAAAAAAGCGATTTGAAAAGTTTTGGTCAAATTTTTTCAAGAATATCGTAGGCCTTGTTCAGTTCTGCGGTTTTTTCAGTCGCCATTCTGCGTCTATGTTCAGACGCTCCTGCAAATTTGTCCGGATGATTTTCCACTATCAGTTTTCTGTACGCCTTTTTAACATCATCCTTAGACGCTCCAGGCTCCAGTCCCAGAACTTTGTACGCATTAAGTTCGGCAGTAGTGTATCTGGACGAGTTTGATCTGTATGAAGAACTTTGTGAGTTGCGGTATTTGTTGTCGTGATTGTATTGGTCTTCTTTAAACTCGTTGTCATTAACATTATCTGCAAAAGTTTGCCAGAACAGGTCTCTGTCTGTAAAACGCAGATTTATGTGCTGCATTATCTGAGACAGCAGTTCGGACTGAGTCTTGCCGATTCCGCCATTTGCAGACGCAAGGCGAAAAAGAAGTGATGTTATAGAAATTTTATTGTGATAAGACAACGACCTGTTTGCGTACAGGCAAGCCACCTTTACGCTGACGCTCTTTTTTGAAGTGTCTCGCAGGAATAAAAGCACCTTTTGCCCCTGCTCCTGAGAAAAGTTCTTAGCAAGATATTTCTTTACGATTTCAAGTTCCTTTTTTGAGAATCTGCAATCAGCCATAATTATGACAGAGCACAAACTTGCTATAGCAAAAGCCTGCGTGTCAAAATTATCCTGCGTGTAACCGTTTTTCGTTTTGTCGCTGTTACGCAGATAAAAGACAACGAAGAAAAATACGAAAATTATAAGTACTTCCATTTTCAGTTAACCAGCTTAAGGCAAATTCTATAAATTACGTTTGCCATTTCCGTGCCCCGTCGATTCGGACGCTTTTGAATCCATTTATCAGTCTCGCCCGCATTCGCTCTGTTATGATATAGGCATCGCCACTTCGCAAATATGCGCCCTAATAGCACATCTCAAAACCACATATCAGCCTAAACTATAAACTTCCTATTTTTCAAAAGACAAAGAAAACTTGTCTATCTTCACCATAGCGATAGAAGAGAACTGCGCGAAATCTGGAAACAAAGCTGGTCTGATCTCTATAGAAATCCTTTTAGAGAATCTGGCTTCGCCCTCGCCTTTGTACTCAAACAGCATAGGCGTTCCGTCCTCGTCCAGCTGCATGATTGGGAAATTGACCAAGCTTGTGCTTACCGGAAATCTAAGTCCCCACTCCTCAATCTCAAAAGACAAAATATTACCCTTTTCATTGTAAATGCTTACATGCTCAATATCGTCAGTAATAGATTTTTGTTCAAAATTTGCAACTTCCGCGTCGCAAGAGAGCTTTTCTTTACAGAAGTCTGCCGCCGCCTGAGTGGACACATACGCTTTGCTGATGACATATCTGCTTTTGCCATTAGACTCAAACTTGCCCGGGATGAACAGCAGCTGCTTGTACGGTCCCACGCTCGAACTTTCGTAATTGATGTAAACAACAGCGCCCAGTCCGCCGACATACATATTCTTCAGTTTAGAGTCTAAAAACGTATCGTTCTTAACAAACTCCTCACTGAAATTGTAAATAGATATATAACCTGACCCCTTTGAATTGTCTATTATATTGCCCATAACCGAAATAAATCTTATGGTGCAAAATTAATCAGAAAAAAGTATTATTTCATGATTCTTTGGATAAATTTGTTTGTTTTTTGTGCTTTTTTCTCAAGACAGTTTTGCAGCCAGCTACAAAAGCCTCTGCGGTTCGCTCTCTTTGACGTGCAGTTTGGAGATGTCGGCAAAGGCTCTGTTCAGTTCCTTCATGCGTTCAGTTGCGGCGTGCCGCTCCTCTTCGGACGCCAGCTCAAACTTGTCCGGATGACAGTCATGCGCCAATTTGCGGTACGCCCTCCTAACCTCTTCAAAAGATGCGTCAACATTCAGGTGCAGCGTCTTGAAAGCGTCGCTGACACGTTTGGAACAAAACAGATATCCGCTGTCCTCCTTAAGATATTCTCCATAAGTTTCCATTAAAAGTTTCAGATCTTTTTCTGAAAGGAAGCCAGGAGTATAGACGATCTGCCTTATCATCTTCAAAGCTTCTTTCCGTTCTGTCTCTTCGGATAGCGTGACTAAGTCAAAAAGCAGAGTGGCAATCGCCTTTCTGTCTCGTTGCGAAAAATTTATAGCGGCGGAACGGGACAATTTTTCTACGTTGACGCTTTTTCGGCTGCTCCGGCTCCTTTTGCCCTTGCTTTTTAGCTGAGGTTTACAGAAGTCTGGCTCCGACAGGTTCGTCTTGATTGCGCAGACCAATTTCCTTGCATCGTCTTCATTCAGTTTTTTCAAGAAGAAATTGGTCAGTATGGCTTCGGACTTTTGAAGCTCCCCTTTATTGTGCTTCAAGACAAGAGACACTATGTTGACGAACAGCCTTTTCTTCAATGCGGCCTTTCTTATACGGCAAGCATCCCTTTTCTCTTCTCTCCGTTCAGTGGCTTTCCTGAGCAAAAGGAAAGCCACGAAGGCAATCACAACCGCAATTACAGAGCCAATCGGTCCGCCAATCAGATAGCCCAAAGAGAGAACATTTGCCGCTATTATAAATTTGTTTTCCCTTATGTTTTCTATATCTGCAGCTATGTAAGGAACAGAAAAAAACATCGCATTCATCCATAAAAAATAAAGCAATGTGTTATTATCCTTGCCAAATAACAACAGAATAACTTCACATATGGCGCCTATGGCAACAGCACCTAATGTTAATTTAAAATTCATGGAGGAAAATGTGAAAAGGAACGCTGCTACAGTGTAACATGCAACAACATTGATAGCGGAGATTAAGCCTTCTTCTTTGAAAAATAATACTGAAAGAGCAATGATTGCAATTGCCGAAAAGTGGTCTGTTTTTCTGACGTACAGCGATGCTGCCAGCGCAGACAGTGTCAGGTGAAGAACATGGCTATTTGTGGAGTACTGAGAAAAAAAAGGGACTGCCAGCGCCATTGCAAATTTGAGACTCTGCAGAGTCCGGCTCTCTTCGTCTGGCTCCTTGCAACGCATGAATTTAAACAAAGCCAGTATGCAAGCCAACACATAAAACACAAAAATCATGCTGATATCGCTCGCGGTAAATATGTCTAAGCTTTTTGTTGGAGAGACAATTGCGCACACGGTAAAGGCAACAATGGACATGAACAGAATGTCCCTGCCGCTTTTATTACGCAAGAGATAACAAGCTGCGAGAGAGACAAGAACCATCAGAAGAATCGAGATAAAATCCATATGCATGCTGTTTTGTTAAGAAATTCCAGATAAAACCAAACGAGGCATTCTATCGCTTTGCGTGCTTCTCTATTGTGGCAAACGCTTTGATCAGCTCCCTCATGCGTATGTTGGCTGCTTGGCGCTCTGCCTCCGGAGCGTTGGCGAATTTGTCGGGGTGATTCTTCATCGCCAGCCTTCTGTAGGTTCTTTTGACTTCGTAAAAGTCGGTGCCAGGCTTGAGTCCGAGCAAGGCAAACGCCTCCGAAACATTTTGCAGCAGACCGTTTTCCGATGCCTCTCTTTCATGCCGCTTTTGTTCACTCTTCTGCTCTTTCTTCTCCTCTGCCCCGGCTTCTCCCCACTGAAATCCGACAAAATACTTTTGGTATTTTTTTATCAGTTCGGCCCTTTTCTTCGCAGATATTTTGAAGCTGTTCATTATTTGGTCGAGCAGTTCCATCTCTGTTTTGCATATATTCTCGTTTTGTGCTGATATATTGAACAGAGCTTCGACAACCGATATTTTGTCTTTGTATGTAAGGCAGAAGTTTACTTTTTTTAGATTATGCGTTATATTGATGTTCGGGTTTGCAAGACTATTCTCAATCTCCTTAAGTCCATGTTGAAACATCTCTTTTGAGTTGATGTTTAGTTGAATAAATAGGTTGTATGTGACATTTCGCGATTTTTCGGTCAGTCCTCCATTGTATTTCATCATCAGTGCCAAGATATTTGGAACAGAGTCGATTTTGTCTTTCTTGCTTGATGTATTTGAAAGTTGAAATATTACAATAATAAGATATATTGCACCAATGACCAATGTTGTAAATAACATTTCCATATCACGTATGCAAGACCAAACTAAACCAGCACCAATGCAAAACATGAGTACATATTGAACAATATTAGCTGCTTTTTTTGAATTGATTAATAACAGAAGGAGTGCCGTCACGAAGATGAGTGAGCCTTGGCCTAAAAATATGAAAGCAAAGCACGAGGCTAAAACTGATATATATTGCGGAACATATTCATATACAAAGAACCGAAATGTTTTGTCGTGCAAGGCAGGGTACTTTGAGGCTAACTCCGAGAGAGTTTTCTTGGCCGATATGTACAAGCAGACAAAGCTGATAAACAACGTCGCAAGTATAAAATCAATAGGTTGTGACAGTATTCTGCTGCATAACACCACACAAAAGAATGAAAAGAGGAGATTCTGTTCTCTCCCTTTTTTTCTAAGCGCAATGTACAAAGGCACAGAACAGAGCATCACTGTTGTAGGAGATGCTCCAATAGCTCTAATTATTACAAACACTATTTCGAAACAGGATATGACCAAAATCCCCAAGCCAAAGGCAAAAATCCCATAAATCAATGTGATAAATGCTAAAAAAAGGCTTCTGTAGATAATCCTTAACCTGTTATATTCTGTTCCACAATGTGCACATTTGTTGCTTTTGAGAGAAACTCGCCCTTTGCAGGATGGATTTGAACAATGGAAGATAAAGTCTAATATATGATTAAAATTTTTATATAGCCAATCTAAACTCATAAAATTGTTTTTAGTGATTATCTTGCGAAATTAACCGAAAACGGTGAAATCGCAAAATAACGTGAAGCGAAAATCTGTCAAACTGCACTTTCTTTCAATTCTTTGTTGTATCTTTGCAGACTGAAATTAATATTAAGATAATGGCAGAAAGAAAAGTAAGAGTGCGCTTTGCACCAAGTCCTACGGGCGCTCTCCATATTGGAGGGGTGAGGACTGCGTTGTACAACTATTTATTTGCGAAAAAACATGGCGGCGATTTATTGCTGCGTATAGAAGATACTGACTCTCAGCGTTTTGTTCCGGGAGCGGAAGAATATATCATCGAGTCGTTCAACTGGCTCGGCATAAAGTTTGACGAGGGTGTGGGCATCGGTGGCGACCATGCTCCTTACCGCCAGAGCGAGCGCAAAGACATCTACAAAAAGTATGTTGACCAGCTTTTGGCAGACGGTCTGGCGTACATTGCGTTCGACACTCCGGAGGAGCTTGAGGCCAAACGTGCCGCAATTCCTAACTTCCAGTACGACGCGCGCACTCGTATGCAGGGCGTGAACTCCCTTACTTTGTCGGCGGAAGAGGTGCAGAAGAGAATTGACAATGGCGACAAGTACGTGGTACGCATCAAGATTGAGCCGAACGAAGATGTTGAGGTGCACGACCTAATCCGCGGTAAAGTTGTCATCAACTCTAACATCTTGGACGACAAGGTTTTGTACAAGGCTGCAGACCAGCTTCCTACTTATCATCTTGCAAATATTGTGGACGACCATCTGATGGAAATATCGCACGTTATCCGCGGTGAGGAGTGGCTGCCTTCTGCTCCGCTGCACGTGCTGCTTTACCGTTATCTTGGTTGGGCTGATACTATGCCGCAGTTCGCGCATCTGCCGCTTCTGCTCAAGCCGGAAGGCAACGGCAAGCTGAGCAAGCGCGACGGCGACCGCCTTGGTTTCCCGGTTTTCCCGCTTCAGTGGAAAGACCCTAAGACTGGAGATGTGTCCAGCGGATACCGTGAGTCTGGCTATTTGCCTGAGGCTGTCGTGAACTTCCTTGCGCTGCTGGGCTGGAACCCGGGCATAGACCGTGAAATATTCTCTATGCAGGAACTTATAGACCTGTTCTCGCTCGACCGTGTGAGCAAGTCCGGAGCGCGTTTCGACTACGAAAAGGGCAAATGGTTCAACCATGAATATATGATAAGCAAGTCTGACGAAGAGGTTGCTGAGATGTTTATGCCTACCTTGAAAGAAAAGGGCATTGAGTGCCCGTTCGACACTGTTAAATATATAGTGTCTCTTGTCAAGAGCCGCGTAAACTTCGCTAATGAACTGTGGGATCAGACATCTTTCTTCTTCGAGGCTCCGACGGCTTATGACGAAAAGTCTGTGAAGAAGCGCTGGAAAGAGAACTCTCCTGAAATGATGCGTCAGCTTATAGAGGTGCTTAAAGGCATTGACGACTTTTCTGCAGAGAATGCAGAGAAAGTAGTTATGGACTGGATTGCGAAAAACGAATATAACACGGGGCTGGTGATGAACTCGTTCCGCCTTACTGTAGTGGGCGAGGCTAAAGGTCCGCACATGTTCGACATTACTGCAATCATAGGCAGAGATGAAACTATAGCTCGTGTGGAAAGAGCTTTGGAAACGCTTAAATAAAATTAAATTAACAGATAACAGAGCGAAGGGGAGGCATTCCCCTTCCGCTTTTTTCTTTGGACTGCCGCTGTGGCAGACCAATATTTTTTATCAGTGATGAAAATTGTTTATAATCTCGGTATCTTACTTTACAAATTGATGATACTGTTAGCCTCTCCGTTTAACGAGAAGGCAAGGCTTTTTCGCGAAGGACGAAAAGGAGTTTTTGAGTATCTTAAGCAGGAAATGGATCCAAAGTCCAACTATATATGGTTCCACGCAGCATCGCTCGGCGAGTTTGAGCAAGGGCGCCCTTTGATGGAACGGATAAGGAAAGACAATCTTGACTACAAAATCATCTTGACGTTTTTCTCGCCGTCTGGCTACGAGGTACGGAAGAATTATGATGGAGTGGATATTGTGTGCTACCTGCCTATGGACACTTCATGGGAGGCTCGCAAGTTTATTAAAATTGTCAGGCCTTCGATTGCCGTGTTTGTAAAATATGAGTTTTGGCTGAATTACCTGACCGAACTCAAGGAGCATAAAATCCCTACGTACATAGTCTCTGCTATATTCCGCGAGTCTCAGGCTTTCTTCAAATGGTACGGCGGCTGGTATTGCGGTTTTCTTCGAAACTTCAAGCATCTTTTTGTGCAGGATAAAAAGTCGGTTGAACTGCTTGCTTCAGTTGGGATACATGATGTGACTATTGCAGGCGACACACGTTTCGACAGAGTGGCGGAAATTGTGCGTCAGGCTAAGGAGTTGCCGGTTGTTGAGGCTTTTAAAGGGAACAGCCGTGTGCTGATTGCCGGCAGTTCATGGCCAAAGGATGAGGATTTGTTTATTGATTATTTCAACAATAACGAAAATCTGAAACTTATAATAGCGCCGCATGTTGTTAGCGAAAGCCATATCGAGGAGATTATAGGTAAACTGAAGCGTCCTTGCGTGCGTTTTACGAAGACAAATGAGGAGGAGGCTGCGAAGGCAGACTGCATGATAATTGACTGCATCGGACTGCTTTCTGCAATTTACCGATATGGCGAGGTTGCTTACATCGGAGGAGGATTTGGTGTCGGAATCCATAATATACTTGAAGCCGCTGTTTACGGTATGCCGGTGATTTTCGGCCCAAACTACCAGAAGTTCCGGGAAGCTGTTGAGATGGAGAAAGTCGGAGCGGCGTTCCCTATACATTGCGGCAATTGCCTGAAAAAGGTTCTTGACGAACTGTTTGCCGAAGATACATCGAAATTGAACGAGGTTTCGGCTAAGGCGCAAGAGTTTGTGTCTCAAAATTGCGGAGCTTCAGATTTGATTATGCAAAAAATTTTCGGAAAATAAACACCGAAAAGACAAGATAGTTTAAGCGAGGACTTCGGTCTTCGCTTTTTATTTGCTCCAAACCGCCCCGAGCATGGCACATCCGCCGAAAGCGTATTGTTCCAATTTGTGCATGTTTTCAAAATTAACTCCGCCAAGGGCATATACCTTTTCATTGATTAATCCGGCTTTTGAGTATTGGAGAAGCTCTTCGTGCGAAAAGGCGGAGTTGTAGCCAGCCTTTGATATGCTGTTAAATATAGGACTGAGCGTGACATAATCAAATTTAGAAATATCCCTAAGTTCATCGATAGAATGACACGATTTGCTGATGCGTAAACGTCGCGCTCCATTGTACATGGCATTACGGCGATTTAGGTGCACACCGCCAACAGCAAACCTGTCTGCAAGTTCAAAATGGTCGTGCAGAGTTATCCTTTCGTGGAAAACCTCCGGTATTTGCCTCAATAAGGTTTCATACTCGGCAGCAGACGCGTCTGGCTTTCGCAAATGCAAAATCTGCAAACCTTTCTCGAAATGTGCAGCAATCTGCTCTGCTTCGTGGCCAAAAAACTCTGGTCTGGTGAAATAAACTATATTAAGCATAATCTGTTAGCAATTACGACACCATTTGACAACTCCTTTAAATCTACAAATTCTCAATATCTTCTGGTGTCAGACCTGTCGCTTGGGAAATCTTGTCAGAGTCTATGCCGAGCCGTTTCAAGTTTCTGGCAGTGGCAAGTTTCTCCTCTGCTCGTCCTCTTTCGAGTCCTTTTTCAAGTCCGGCAGCTTCTCCTTCAGCCCGACCCTTTTCAAGTCCTTCAGCCCGTCCTCTTTCTAGACCAGCGGCCTCTCCTTCTGCAAAACCTTCGCTTTTGGCGGTTGTCAGGACGTTGTTCAGGTCCCAGAAGTTCTTCAAACTCTCCTCGTACTCACCCCTCTCTTTGTCGGTGAAGGCTGATATTTCAGCCACGTCAAACAGTTTTTTGAAAATGGCACCTGTGAGAGCCTCCGGCTTGCCCTTCAGTTTATAGAGGTTCTTTATGACATACAGCCACTTGTCCAACGATGTGTTCAAATCAGCTTCCGTCTTGTTGAACTTGGGCATCTCTACGAATATGTAATTGAGGCGGTCGCTGAAGATTTCGTTGTCGTCATCTTTCAGCTGCACTTTACTTATAACCCTTCCGTTCTCTTCGGCTCCTTCATCAAGCTGAAAGTTCAGAATCCCTATGACATAAACCGGAGACAGACGGTAGTCCCACGGCATGAGCCTGCCGCTCCTCACGCCCTGGCTTCTTACGGCGAACGACGAATAGTATATCGCCCTGTCCTTGAAAAAGTCCTGCTTCGCTTTCTGCATCTCAACTCTGAACCGCTCGCCGCCGAACGTCGAGCAGTAAACGTCGTAAACGGCGCGTCGCTCATCCATGCTGTCGCCGAGCTGCTCGCTGTTCAAGTACGTCAATGACTCAATCATCTTGTCGCCGCTAAGCTCCAAGAGGTCGTTTAGGAAGCCTATCAGCAGGTCCTTGTTCGCCTCCGTGCCGAAAATCTTCTTGAAGGCGAAGTCGGTATAGAAATTCACGTAGCGTGATGTCGCTGTTCCGGGGATGCACATAATATTTAAGATATTGTTGTTATATCGCAAAGGTAGAAAAAAAGAACGACATTTTTATCTGCAAAACCATTGATTTGTCAGCATTTAGATTTTTTTAACAAAAAACGCCAAATCGCATCGTCACAAATCGGAACTCAGACTCAAGACCATCGTGTCTGAGTTTAACCCTTCTAATTTGTGATGATGAGAATTTCAGTAAGTTGAAAATCTTTGCAGAGATATAATTTGTCAACCTCCGCAAACCGCTTTTATCATAATGATTTTCATGCCGTCTGCAAGAACGGTTTCACTCCATTTGTCTCGTTTTATCACTTGATTATCAATAGCAAATGCAATCCCTTTAGGATTAAGACTCAGCCTTTCCACAATAGAATCGAGCGTAGAGCCGTTGTCAAACTCATAATTTTTATTATTTATCTCTATATTCATTTTATTACAAATTTAAAGGTTGACGCCCGAAAGCTTTTTCGGATTGAAAAGATGGTTTACAGGACCGTGGCCTTTGCCGCATTCGATGTCTTTGCCTGCGTACAAGGCGTGTATTATGTAGTCTTTGGCAGACATGAACGCCTCTCTCAAATCTTCTCCGAGAGCAAGGTACGAAGCAATTGCAGAAGACAAAGTACAGCCTGTGCCGTGAGTGTTTTTTGTGTCAACAAAAGCGGAGCGTATTCCTATTCCGTCCTTGCCCTTTTCAAAAAGCATATCGACAGACTCGTCTCCATCAAGGTGTCCGCCCTTCATAAGCACAGCATTGCAGCCGCAATCCAGAAGAGCCTCGGCCGCCCTTTGCATATCATCGACAGATTTGACACTGATACCTGTAAGCACACGCACCTCCTCTATATTGGGCGTTATCAGGGTGGCAAGCGGGAACAACATTTCGCGCACTGCCTCAATAGCCTCGTCCGTTATCAGCTTGCTGCCACTTGTGGAGACCATAACCGGGTCCAGCACATAATACTTAGGAGAAAAACGTTTCAGACAATCTGCAATAGCCTCAACAGAATCCTTGCTGTAGAGCATTCCGCTTTTCACCGCGTCAATCTTCATATCTTCAAACACGGCCTCTATCTGGTCTTTCAGAATATTAGGGTCGATGCCCTGTATAGACCGCACCCCGGTCGTGTTCTGAGACGTTATGGCGGTAATCGCGCTGCAGGCGTAAACTCCGAGCGAGGAGATGGTCTTTATATCTGCCTGAATACCTGCGCCTCCACAGCTGTCAGAGCCTGCAATTGTTAATACTGTAGGGTATCTCATTTTATCTTTTTAAACGATGGAGATGCCGTCAGAGACATCTCCATCAGTAAGTTATTTATTATTCGTTGTCAGAACCGACGAACTTCCATGTGAATGCAGCCAACGCGCCTCCGATGAAAGGTCCGACGATGAAAATCCATAACTGCTGAAGAGCCACGCCGCCCTCGAACACAGCAGGCGCTATGCTTCGTGCTGGATTTACAGAAGTACCTGTGTAGCGGATGCACACAAGGTGAACAAGCACAAGGCTAAGACCGATTGCAAGGCCTGCGAAGTTTCCTGCTCCCTTCTTAGAGTCTGTTGTTCCCAACACAACAAGCACAAACACGAATGTGAAGATGATTTCTGCAATCAGCCCGCCTGTCGGTGAAACTCCAGCCTGACAAGCGTTCGCACCTGTCCCGCTTAAACCTTCAACATTTGAAGTCAGAAGATAAAGAAGTCCTGAGCCGATAAAAGCTCCTATCACCTGAAACAGCATGTACATACCTGCGTCCTTGCCAGACATTCTACCTGATAGCAGACAGCCCAATGTGATTGCCGGATTGATGTGGCAACCGCTTATTCCGCCGATAGCGTAGGCCATAGACACAACTGCAAGCCCGAAGGCGAGCGAAGTTCCGACAACCGAAGCAACGTTCACAATCTCGCTGCAGTCCGAAGAACAGTTCAAACTCACGGCAACGCCGCAACCCATAAGGACAAGTACCATTGTCCCAATCATTTCAGCTAAATACTTTTTCATTTTTTCTTAAATTAAATTAGTTATTAAATGTGAAGATAAAAAAAATCTTGTAGAATGCAACTTCTATATTTTACGTTTTTTTGTTTTTTTGCTTTTTTTCGAATATTTATAGGAATCGCATGATTCTTTGTCTTGCGACGGCAATGGCAATATGTCTGAAAAATGCTTCAGATAATTCGAATTCATCAAATTGGTGCAGTTGCACGAAAAAACAACAGCATCGTCTTCGCCGTATAGATATAAAACATTGTCTCCATAAGAAAGGCGCTGATAACCATCATGATAAATAACCTTGCGTATATGACGGCACAGTTCTGTCGTGTGCACATCTACAGTTATGCAGTTCTGGTCGATGGTGATATAGTCCTTGCGGGTAACAATGCCTTTGTATATAAAAAATATGCCACACAAGGCGAAAAACAATATCAAAAACGTGAAACTCATGTAATCACCCAATGTTTGTTCAGAGTCTTGGAATAGAAGAATCGCAGCAAATACAATTGCCGCCAATAAACAAATAAGGCCCATCACAATGAATGAAATCGTTTTCCTCCTGCAAAAAGTTGTTTCTCCATGCCTCTTAAAATCGTATAGCGGCTTTGGGAGAGTTAGTCCAAACCTATGTTTAGCTATAAATCCATTCAACTTTATCAATTCAGCGCTAAAAAGAGACTGAATTTCAATCTTTTTCAAAAGTTGCTCGTTGACATCGTACAGTTCAAGAGTATAAACCCAATGAGCTTGTCTGCCATCTTTATAAGAGGCGTCCAACGCATAGGAAGAGAGTTCTTCCCATCGATAGAAACATTGATGGCGTTTCGGGAAGAGACTGTTGCTATGCACATCAATAGTGATGCCTTTTGAGTCTGTCTGTATGTAGTCGTTCTTGACTAATAAAGCGAACCAGATTAGCCAAGCTCCTATGAATCATTATGCCCAAGGTTAGGCTGAAGAATACCAACACTTTGGGGCTGGACTCTTCTTTGAACACCCCGACAAGTATATAGAGTATAAACAGCAAGCAAACGACTCCAACGCCTATAAAATAGCGCACATTAGACCGGTCTGTTTTTATTATGTCCATAAACAGTCTTCTTTTTATTCGTAAATAACCAAATCTAAAACCGAACCCAGATATTGGAAGTTTTCCAAGTTAGAACATCTGCACGAAAACATCTCTTTTTCGTCCTTGTCATGCAATTTCAGTATGCCGTCACAGAATGAGAAACTCTGATAACTGTCATGAGCAATAACTTTATGCATACGTTCGTTCTGCCCTGAGCGCATATTTGCAGTTATGCAGTTTGGATCGATGGAGATGCAGTCGCTCTTTGCAGCGTTGCTCTCACGTATAAGGCTTGTTCCGCACGCGCAAAAGATAACTCCGAACAGAAGCATAACAGCTATCTCTTCAAGGTCGCTGAGTAAAAATACAAAAAGCCCGGACCAGAGAATGCCAATCAACAGGATAACGTATCCGACAACCAAAAGAATCTTTGCACTGTTGTCCGGGAAAGTGACTTTGTTGTACTTGTCTAAGTCGTACACCGGTTTGGATGGCAGATATTTGCTTATGTAACCATCTAAACCCTGCAGATTGCCGTCGAAAAGTGTATGAGGCTTAATCTTCTCCAATAGCTGCCCATTGGCTCCGTATAGTTTAAGAGTATATCTCCAATGGGAAAGAGTATAAGCACTTTTTTCTATATGATCTGCATCTAATGAATAGGCCGACAGCTCCTCCCATCGATAAGAGCGCTGGATATGTTTCGGGAAAGGGCTGTTGCTATGCACATCAATAGTAATTCCTTTTGAGTCTGCCTTGAAATAGTCGTACTTGACCCACCAGGCAAACCAAGTCAGCCATCCTCCCAAGACTATAAAAGGACACCAGAGAATTATGAAGAACTCTTTTTCCTGAGGCTCGCTATAGCAAGACAAACCGAGCATACTGCAAATAAACAATGACAATACAACTCCAGCACCAATCACAAAATTTGCGTTTGCTCGGCCTGTCCTTACAAAGAAATCACTTTTGTTCATGCAATGAACTTACTATATTTCTTACAACGACTCCAAGATTCTCTTCAGCACAGTCTGAGCCGATATTTCGCGGTTTGCAGCCTCTGGGATTACGATAGACTGCGGGCTTTCGATAACATCGTCAGAGACAATCATGTTTCGGCGTACCGGCAGGCAGTGCATAAAGAACGCGTTGTTTGTAAGCGCCATCTTTTCTGTGGTGATAGTCCAGGACATATCAGTAGAGAGTATCTTGCCGTAGTTCGGGTCTTGGAACGCCGACCAGTTTTTCGCATACACAAAATCAGCTCCGGCAAGTGCCTTGTCCTGGTCATATTCAACCCTTGCGCCACGCACAAACTGCTCGTCAAGCTCGTAACCTTTAGGGTGAGTGATGACAAAATCCACGTTAGCCTCGTTCATGAAGTCTGCGAACGAATTTGGCACAGCCTGTGGCAAAGCCTTAGGATGCGGCGCCCATGTGAGCACGACCTTAGGACGGTCAGTCTTTTTATACTCTTCAATTGTTATAAGGTCTGCGAAAGCCTGTAGCGGATGACAAGTTGCAGACTCCATGCTGAAGACCGGTTTGCCAGAGTATTTTATAAACTGATTTATAATAGTCTCCTGATAATCAAACTCTTTGCTTTCAAATCTGGCAAAAGAGCGCACTCCAATCACGTCGCAGTAAGACGCCATTACCGGAATAGCTTCAAGCAAGTGTTCAGACTTGTCTCCGTCCATAACCACACCACGCTCAGTCTCAAGTTTCCATGCTCCCTGATTAACGTCCAGCACCATCGTGTTCATGCCGAGGTTCATACCAGCCTTCTGAGTGCTGAGACGAGTTCTGAGGCTTGAATTGAAAAACACCATCAGCAAAGTTTTGTTTTCGCCCAAATGTTTGTAACCGAAACGGTTCTTCTTCACTTCCAAAGCCTCTTTCACTGCTTCGTCAAGATTTCCTAAATCTTTGACACCTGTATAATATCTCATCTTGTATTATTAGTTTTAATGAATTAGTTCGAAAAAAGATTACCCCCTTGTCTGTCCGTTACCCTTTATTATCCACTTGTAACTTGTGATTTCGTTCAGAGCCATAGGGCCGCGCGCATGAAGTTTCTGAGTAGAGATGCCTATTTCCGCTCCAAGCCCGAATTGCGCGCCGTCGGTAAATGCCGTCGAAGTGTTTGTATAAACACAAGCCGCGTCCACCTGTTTGTCGAATATTGCGATGCTCTTTTCATCCTCGCTCACGATAGCCTCGCTGTGCTTAGAGCTGTATTTGGTGATATGCTCTATGGCCTCGTGTATGTCAGCCACCGTCTTCACCGCCATTTTGTAGTCCATAAACTCAGTGCCGAAACTTTCGGCAGTAGCCTTCTGGAGCAGTTCTGTCGGATATTTGCCGTCAAGAGCGGAGTACGCCTTCACGTCTGCATATATAGTCACATTCTTTTCAGCAAGCTTTTCACATATAGCCGGCAAGTCCTTGATTCGTTTTTCATTGATAATCAAGCAATCAAGCGCATTGCAGACGCTTACGCGGCGAGTTTTTCCGTTGAACACGATTTTCGCGCCCTTTTCCACGTCGCCAGACTCGTCAAAATAAGTGTGGCAAATACCGGCGCCAGTCTCGATCACAGGCACGCGCGCGTTGTCTCGCACGAACTTTATCAGTCCGGCGCTTCCTCGCGGAATGAGCAGGTCAACCTGACCGACTGCATTCAAAAGCACAGAAGTCGCTTCACGTCCGGCAGGAAGCAAAGAGACGATGTTCTTGTCCAACCCGAAACGTTCCAGCACGTCATGAATGATGCTCACTATAGCCGCATTAGAATCATAAGCGTCCGTTCCGCCCTTCAGCACGCAGGCGCTTCCCGACTTGAAGCAAAGCGAAAAAACGTCAAAGCTCACGTTAGGTCGAGCCTCATATATAATCCCGATAACCCCGAAAGGCACAGTGACTTTCTTTATTTTCAGTCCGTTAGGCAAAATTCTGTCGTCAAGAGTGATGCCCAGCGGCGAGTTCAGTTTAGCCACGTTGCGAATGTCGCCGGCAATCCCTTCAATCCTCTCCTTTGTAAGAAGCAGGCGGTCATAAACCGGATTGGACTTGTCCATACGGGCCAAATCTTTGGAATTTTCCTCCAAAATGAAAGGAATACGTCTCTCAGTTTCGTCGGCAAGAGCCATCAGAACACTGTTGATAGTGTCATCGTCCACCAAATTCAAAGCACGCGAAGCGAGGCGCGCCGATTCAAAAACATCTGTCAAATCCATATATATTACATTAGAATTGCCGAGGCCAACGTAAAATCCGGCACAACAGATAAAATTTGCGCACGCAATATCAATCAAAATTGCTTTGCCCAGATTCAGCTTATTGGCCTCAACGCGAAATTGTCTGTTTGAAACATTTCCGATAAAAGTAATCCAAATTTTCTGTAAAAAGAAAAAATGCACGCAAAAATAGACAAAAAAAGCAAAAAAAACGGAATAAGTTGCGATGTGAAATTATTAAAAGAGAAATCCATATAGAAAAGAGCTCTCATTTTATGTTTTACAGCATTTTATCGATTTAAATGTTTTATTTAAAATTTTATTCTGTAAATTTGTAGTTGCAGAGAAATCGGCGGGAAATCTGAAAAGGGAGATTGGAGAGTGAGTTTTTGGAATGCGCCGGTTTCATATAACGTATATTAACAAAAGCTATATGAGTTTAAAGATTGTAGTATTGGCGAAGCAAGTGCCAGACACGCATAATGTCGGCAAAGATGCCATGAAAGAGGACGGCACAATCAACCGTGCCGCACTTCCGGCTATTTTCAATCCGGAAGATTTGAACGCTTTGGAACAGGCTCTGCGTCTTAAAGACAGCAATCCGGGTTCTACAGTGACTGTTTTGACAATGGGGCCAGGCAAGGCTGCCGAGATTATCAGAGAAGGATTGTATAGAGGCGCTGATGACGGTTATCTTCTGACAGACCGTGCGTTTGCGGGAGCAGACACGCTTGCGACTTCTTACGCCTTGTCTATGGCTGTCCGTAAAATAGAAGGGTTTGACGTGATTATCGGAGGCCGTCAGGCTATCGACGGTGACACGGCGCAGGTTGGTCCTCAGATTGCAGAAAAGCTGAACATCCCTCAGGTCACATACGCAGAGGAAATCATTGGCGTAGAAAACGGCAAAGCGACAGTTAAACGCCGCCTTGAAAGAGGCACAGAGATTGTGAGAGTGGCGTTGCCGGCAGTTATCACCGTGAACGGTTCTGCTGCCCCTTGCCGCCCAAGAAACGCCAAGCTGGTGCAGAAGTACAAATATGCAAAGACCGCTACAGAAAAGCAGCAGGACGGCGTAGGCAACTATGCAGACCTGTACGAGCAGCGTCCTTACCTGAATCTTGTGGAATGGAGCGTTGACGACGTGAAGGCCGACCGCAACTTCTGCGGTTTGTCCGGCTCTCCTACAAAGGTGAAGGCTATCGAAAATGTTGTGTTCCAGGCTAAGGAAAGCAAGACGCTGTCTGCAGCTGACAACGAAATCGAAGGTTTGATTCAGGAATTGATCGCAAACCACACTATCGGATAATTAATTAAAAGGATTTAAGATTGCGGCGTGGCCTATCGCATTTTGTTCGAAAAGGTTGGGCTGCGGTTAAAATATTGAAATATGAACAACGTATTTGTTTATTGCGAAATAGAAGACGGCATTATAGCAGACGTTAGTCTCGAGCTGTTGACCAAAGGTCGCACTTTGGCTACTAAACTGAACTGCAAGTTGGAGGCGGTTGTTATCGGTTCTGACTTGGACGGCGTTGAGTCGCAGGTTTATCCTTACGGTGTGGATGTTCTTCACATTGCAGACGACAGACGCTTGTATCCTTACACATCGCTTCCGCACACATCAATCTTGGTGAATTTGTTCAAGCAGGAACAGCCTCAGATTGCGCTCATGGGGGCAACATCTATAGGCCGTGACCTTGGACCGCGCGTGTCTTCGGCTCTGTTCAGCGGTCTTACTGCAGACTGTACAGCTCTTGAAATCGGCGGACACGAAGACAAGAAAGAGGGCAAAACTTACACAGACCTGCTTTATCAGATTCGTCCGGCTTTCGGCGGAAACATCGTGGCTACTATCGTTAATCCGGAGCAGCGCCCTCAGATGGCTACCGTGCGCGAAGGCGTGATGAAGAAGGAAATCTTCGACCAGAATTATAAAGGCGAAATCAAGAAGATTGACGTGAACAAGTTTGTCAACGACTCTGACTTTGTTGTTGAAGTCATCGAACGTCATATCGAAAAGTCCAAGATTAACATCAAGGGTTCTCCAATCGTTATTGCAGGCGGTTACGGCATGGGTTCTAAAGAGAACTTCCAGATGCTGTTTGACCTCGCTTCTGTAATTGGCGGCGAAGTTGGCGCGTCTCGCGCGGCTGTGGACAGCGGTTTCTGCGAACATGAGCGTCAGATTGGTCAGACAGGCGTGACTGTGCGTCCTAAGTTGTACATCGCTTGCGGTATCTCAGGTCAGATTCAGCACGTCGCAGGTATGCAGGACAGCTCTGTGATTATCTCTATCAACAATGACCCTAACGCTCCGATTAACAAAATCGCCGATTATGTTATCAACGGAACGGTGGAAGAGGTTATTCCTAAGCTGATAAAATATTACAAGAAGAATTCTAAGTAATCAAAGGTTTTTTATTTAAAAGAAGAAGAAAATGGCTAATTTCTATAAAGACAACGACGGGTTGAAATTCCAGCTCTCTCATCCTTTGATGAAGAAGATCGTTGATTTGAAAGAGCGTAATTACGCTGACAAGGATAAATATGATTATGCCGCGGTTGATTTTGACGACGCTATCGACAACTACGACAAGGTGTTGGAGATTGTGGGCGAAATCTGTGGCGAAACTCTTGCTCCTAATGCGGAAGGCGTTGACCATGACGGTCCAACGGTTGAAAACAACCGCGTGATTTACGCTAAGGGCACTCAGGAAAACCACGACACGCTGGCTCAGGCAGGGCTTTACGGAATGTCGCTTCCGCGTCAGTACGGAGGTCTTAACTTCTCTATGGTGCCGTATGTGATGGCGGCTGAAATCGTCTCTCGCGCTGATGCCGGCTTCGCTAATATCTGGGGCTTGCAGGACTGCGCCGAAACTATTAACGAGTTTGCGTCAGAAGAGATCAAGGCTGAGTATTTGCCTCGTATCAACAAGGGCGAAACTTGCTCTATGGACTTGACCGAGCCGGATGCTGGTTCTGACCTTCAGGCTGTAATGCTGCGCGCCACATATAATGAAGCTGACGGATGGTGGTACTTGAACGGCGTTAAGCGTTTCATCACTAACGGTGACGCTGAAATCAAGCTTGTGCTTGCCCGTTCTGAAGACGGCACTTCTGACGGCCGTGGCTTGTCTTACTTTGTGTGCGAAAATCACAAGGACAATGCAATCAAAGTTCGCCGTATAGAAAATAAACTTGGTATTAAAGGCTCTCCTACTTGCGAGCTTGTGTTCACTAACGCAAAGGCCAAATTGGTTGGTACTCGCAGAATGGGTCTTATCAAGTATGTGATGTCTTTGATGAACGGCGCTCGTCTTGGTGTTGGCGCTCAATCTGTAGGTTTGTCGCAGGCAGCTTACAACGAGGCTGTGGCGTACGCTATGGACCGCCGTCAGTTCGGGAAGGCTATCGTTGAGTTCCCTGCTGTTTACGACCTTCTTGCCACAATCAAGGCTAAGTTGCAGGCTTCTCGCGCTATTCTTTATGAAACAACTCGCTTTGTCGATGTGTACAAGGCTTACGAAGCTATCGAAAACGAACGTGCGCTTACTAAGGAAGAAAAGCTTGAGTATAAGGAATACCAGCGCCTTGCAGACGCTTACACTCCTATGCTGAAGATGTTCTCCAGCGAATATGCAAACCAAAACGCTTACGACTGCATTCAGGTTCACGGAGGTTCCGGATTCATGAAAGACTACGCTTGCGAACGTCTGTATCGCGACGCCCGTATCTTGACTATCTATGAAGGAACATCGCAGTTGCAGGTTGTTGCCGCAATCCGCCACGTGACAACTGGCACATACTTGAAACAGATTCGCGGTTACGAAGCTGCTGAAATCAAGCCTGAATTTAACGCTTTGCGTGAAAAGCTGAAGGCTATGACCGACAAGTACGAGGCCGCTGTTAAGTTCGTGACAGATTTGAAGGACAACGAAGCGTTGGATTTCTTGGCTCGCAAGCTGGTAGAGATGGCTGGACACATCATTATGGGTTACCTTTTGATTATCGACGCTTCTCGTGACGACAAAGGCCAGTTCAACGAATCTGCAAACGTTTACGTTCTGTTCGGCGAAGCTGAAGTTGAAAAGCATGCAAAATACATCGCAGGCTTCGACAAAGAAAACCTTTCGTTCTTTAGACACTAATAAACGAACGGCATATAACAAAAACAGGAGCCATAAAGGTTCCTGTTTTTTTGTTGTAGTGAAGGGCACTGTACATAATTTTGTGTAAATGTAGAATACGGGATTCAGGTATAATCTCC
>CALGHE010000078.1 GCA_937915765.1 uncultured Bacteroidales bacterium
AGTTCAGAAATTCGGGCGTGCACCTTGCTAGGTTTGTAAGTCTTGTCGTCCAGCTTCAATTCCTTTATAATCGTTTTGATAAGATTGTTCGAGTCTGAGCTGTCATAAATAGTGAAGTTGTTTTCAAAACCGATGTATTCAGCCTCCGTGCGCAATATCTTGTAAAAGATGGAATGGAACGTGCCCATCCACAGCCGCTTGGCTGTATCTTCGCCCTCAATCTGAGCGATACGCTGCTTCATCTCCTTTGCGGCCTTGTTGGTGAACGTAAGCGCAAGGATTGACGACGGAGCAAGCCCTCCGCTTATCAAGTTAGCTATCTTGTACGTAAGCACACGAGTCTTTCCTGACCCGGCTCCCGCCACAACGAGCGACGGGCCGCTGTTATAAAGAACCGCCTGTCGCTGAACTTCGCTCAACACGCTCAAATAGTCTTCCATTTTCAAAAAATTATAAAATTTCTAATGCTTCAAGGAACTGCAAAGTTAAACATTATGATTGGTTAGACAAATACTAAAGGATTTAAAAATTTCAATAAACAAAACGCGTGTGTAAAAAAACATGATATTTTCACACACGCGCAAAATGCATCTATAAAAAACGTAATATTTTCACATTACGTACTACATCGCAAAACCTTGCAAAACCCTATCAAACCTCCCAAACGCACAAAATAAAAAACACAGAACGAAAAACAACCGCAACGAGTTCGGACGAGTGCAGAACACGTTGCGGTTGGGTATTAGGAGACGCAGCACGCCACGTCTCTTTTCTCATTTTTTCACAAACCTTGCCAGCCTAACTTCTTTGTCACATTTTACGTGCAAGATATAAATGCCTTGCGGCAGATGTGAAATTTGAATTCTGCCATCAGAGGATTCTCCGCTATTTACCATCCGGCCATCTGCCGAAAATATTTGATAAACCATCCCTTCGCAAGCCGAAACAATTATCTCGTCTGCTGCGGGGTTTGGAGATACTTGCAATGTCTCCGCATACAATTCTTCCACATCCGAATCATCGCAATCCCTAATCTCGTACGCGCCGGGACAGGTCATTTCGCAACGCTCTACGCCGTTTATGTCCGCTGCAAGATTTGTAACAGAAAGAGGGAAACGAAGCGACTTGCCGTTTGAATAGGTGTCTGCAAGTAGTTTCAGAACAGGGAAACCGTCCTTATCCTTAGCCGGCTCATACTCTCCGCCAACTACCTTGCCGCCTAACAGAGACGGGATGGATGACAAATCTAAAAGCGTGTCCGTGGAAGATAGCGGAACATCGCCTTTCCTGTAGATAGGCATCTGAGTGAATAGATTATACGAAATCTCACCTTTCATCGTCTCAAGAGTGATGTCTGAATGATAAAAAGCCTCACCTATAAATATATTTCCTATAATATCGACTTCCAATTCAGCCTGATGATCAAACGCCGCCGCCAATGGGTCTATATGCTTATTGTTTATGAATGTATTGTTTTTAACGTAAGCCTTCTCTAATCCGTTCATATAAACGACACCTGCATAAGATGCACTTTCAGCAAAAACGCAATTGGCAACTGTTGTATTGGCCGATTTTGATATGTAAATACATGCACCCCACTGCCCCCAATTTTTGCTAAAGAAAGAATTGAGTATTTCTCCGTTTCTTAGGTAAATTGCTCCGCCAGTTGACCCTATCGGACCATAGTCTCCATTTTCAACAAACACGCTATGGTCAACCTTTCCCACAACTGTCACAGGCGTAAAAATAGCGGCTTTATCTCCGAACGAACATCTGCGAATGTCACAACTGTCCACATACAACGCGCTTGATTTTGTGTTATAAATTGCAGAGCCATACATATCATAAAATTTGCATTTCACTGCCTCAAACGTGTCTATCACATTGGAATATATAGCTCCAGTGATTGCTCCCGTCATCGAAACTCCGCGCACCGAAAACCTTTTCTCCGCTTGCAGCACTACGAACAGATTTATGGAGTTGTCGCCTCTTCCGTCCATCTTCGCCGTGATGGAGTCGTTGCCGTCGCCGAATGTTGACGGGGCGTAAACTATCTTGTCGTCGCCGACATGGTCGCCGGAAAAGAGTGTTGTGTAAAGTTCCGGATTGCTGGCTGCGCCATCCTCAGGTTCTGCAGGATAGCCGCCTATAAGCGTAACGCTGGCATTGACCTCGTATCTGGCTTTGACGGTATCGCCGCCAGCCGGAACTACCGGTTTGTAAACGCCCTCTGCAATATGAAAAGTGTCTCCGTCAACAGCAAGGGGAAGCAGCTCGGCAAACGCCGCGTTGTTCATCGCCTGCGACCACGACGAGCCGTTGCCCGCGCCGGCCTCTTTCACGTAATAATTTTTCGCCTGCGCCTGCAGCACGCATCCGCATAAGGCGACTACCAATAAAAGCTTCTTCATCTTTTTCATCTTATATGTTTATTTTAAATCATTCATAAATATATTGAACCATTCTGACTGAAGACCTCAAACTTCGGTTAATTTGTATAACAACAATCCATTCTCCTTCCCTCAGAAGAATGCCGTTCCAATATCCATTTGGGCAAAAACTTGTTGTATAACAACAATTTTGTGCCATTGCTGAAGATGTTACATAACGACCTAAATCTTCTGCAAACGAATCATCATTAACTCTGTCTCCTATATCTCTAGTCCCCAAATACCCTGCAGCCACAAAGAACACCGCGCCAAGGTCTTCCATCACTTTCCACTCCTCTTCCGTATAGACATTGTCTGTATATTCGGAGAAGTCTGGGTTTACGGGGTAAGCCTTCAAGTCCCAGTATTCCGGCAGAAGCACCATTCCGTGCTTTCCCGCCACGGTGGCAAGGCCTCGCAGGCTGTCCGCATTGTCACGGTAGCGTTCCAAGTAGTACCACTCGGAGTCGGTCATAGTGTGCCAGATGCCCGGCCTGCCGCCGCCGTTACTGATAGCGTTATAAACGCCCCAGTCGTAGTTGGTATTGGTGATGTCATAACCGCTATTCCCAAAATTCACGCCGCACTCCGTGCAAATATCGTTTGCGTAAGGGAACTTGCCGTCGTAGCCGCTTGTGCCCCATGCAAAGAGGTCTATCCAGCCGTCGTAGTCCGGAGCCGCGCTCATGTTGCCCTCCTCGCCAACAAAGTCCCACTGGTTTTCCGCAAAGCGCCACTCGTCCCTCACCGCATGATACTGCAAGTTGCCCTTGGAGAAACGAATCTTCTTCGAGCCGTCCGCGCTCAGGTTGAACACGCCCGGAAGCAAGCCTTCCTCCTCCAGCTCTTCGTCGAAAAGGAATGTGAAAATCCATTTGTCTGACTTCAACATTTCTTGAACACTTTCATAAACTTTTCCTTTATATGTCGTATAGGCAACAAAATCAATATAACCAACTTGCTCTGCAAGCAAATAGCAGTGATACGTCGGAATCACCTCCGCAGACCTCAGCGCCACCTCCTGCTTCTCTAACGGAAGCAAGTTCTCTTTTCTGATATAGTTCCCGGATGCGCTTCCAGAGTTTACCAGCTTCTCAGCAAACACACCTTCTGAACTCTTAACCCTAAGAAGTGCGACTTGCGAAGAGGCTACGCCAACCGCAAACTGGTACGAGCCGCCCGGCAGCACCTCCGCATAGGAGGTGAGCAGACCTCCGTTCATGTCCAGCAGCTCCACCTGCAGCAAACCTGCCACCTCATGCCTGTAAGAAAAACGGCACTCTCCATCAAACGGGTTGCCGGCAAGCTTCAGTTTGCCCGTTGTCGCCAAACGGTCTTCCACACCGCTGCCTTCCGAACCGTACAACACATTGAAAGATGTGTCCGGAGCCACTGTAAGGTACTCGCAGCTGTCCAAATCGAGCAATGGGTCCGGATGGATTATGAGCCTCACGCTGTCCAGTTTAACATGCGCGCCTCCGGCGCCGATACCCGTAAATGTGTAATTCACAAGCGTGTCCTGCGCAGATGCTAAAAATGCGCTGAAAGACAATAGAAGAAGTAAAAACTTTCTCATTACTGTAATATTTAAAAAAAAGACATTAAGAGACTGAAACGCAACATGCTACGCCTCCTCATTTCTGATTTGCCAAAGACAAACGCAAAAGCGACTGCGAAGTTAGTGTTTTTTTTCTTATCCGCACAAACAATTAAAATATTCTTTCAAAAAAAACGATAATGATTGATACAAAAGAATGCATGAAAATATCACGGACTACTTCCATCAACTGCGCTTTATTGATATTTTTCGGATAAAAACCAATATTATTCTAAATATTTTACAAAAAAAGGAATCACAGTTCTTTCATTTAGAATATCCTTAAGACGTTATGCAGCAAAGAATTTTTGGTACTGCCTTCCAGGCAGGTTTTCGTTGCGTCAGCCTTCGCCCGAGACTTCGTCACGGGTTACCGTCGCTACGCTTTGTGCTGCCTTCCAGGCAGAGAGACGATGAATTTACAGAACCCACTGTTATGCTCGCATTCTCTTAGTTATAACGCACGCAGAGGTTGTCTTTACTGTAAAATTATTTAGGACAATATTGGCTTATACGACAAAATCAAACAAAAAAATCGCATTTTTCTAAATTTCCTTTTGTTTGGCACGCTTTTTGATTTATCTTTGACGTTTGGAAGCGGAACAACGAACACGTTCGCCTCCGTCAACACAGTTGGGTTCTGAATTTATTATTTTTTAAAAACTATAAAAAAAATGAAATGGTACATTAAATGCATCCGCCAGTATGCGGATTTTAAAGGAAGAGCAAGAAGAGAAGAGTATTGGATGTTCACACTTTTCAACTTCTTGATTGCGATGGTTTTGATTATCCCCTTTTTCCTTGTAGTCATCCCTTTAGCTTTAGAGGGTGGTTATTCTGACAATAGCGAAGGATATACTTTTATTCTTGCTTTGGCACCTGTGATTTTATATGGGCTTTTTATACTCTTGCCCAATTTAGCTGTTTCCGTTCGCAGATTTCATGACACAGGCAAAAGCGGATGGTTGTATTTTGTGATTTGTGTTGCAGGTCAGATTCCATATATTGGTTTTATAGCGAGTATCTACAGCTTAGTTGTATGCTGCACAGACAGCCAGTACGGAGAGAACAAGTGGGGTCCAAATCCTAAGGGCTTAGGAAACAAAAAAGGCAACACTCCTGCAGAAAAAGAGGAGTTCTCTGAATGGGACACAGATTCTGAGGAAGAAGCTAAACTGTAAAAAAACAAAAACTGTCCGTCGGGGCAGTTTTTTTTGCTTTTGCATGAATGATAAGTAAAGGTTGTTTCTATAAATTATGTCGAGATGATTTTGAAAAGCATCCGAAACGGAAATTACAATAAAAATCGTAATTTATAGAAGTTGCCTCCAATATTTTGTTTACATTTGCAAAGCAAAGAGAAGCAAATGAGCCGGAAATCTTTGCAATCAGGAAATATACGTTTTATCTATTAATTTTAGCGCAATGAATTGGTATCTGAAATGTTTCCGCCAGTATGCGGATTTCGAAGGAAGAGCAAGGAGAAAAGAGTTCTGGATGTACTCGCTTTTCAACTTTGCAATTTACGCTGTCCTTATGTTGATTGCAGCAACATTCTACATAAACGGATATCCGAGTATGCTGATGGCAGTTGGAGGGCTTGTCTCGTTATACTCTTTAGCGACACTGGTTCCCTCTCTTGCGGTCACATTCCGCCGAATACATGACACCGGCAGGCACGGATACATGTTTTCCGTAGGGTTTATACCTATCGTCGGTCTGATATGGCTTCTTATATTGCTATGTCAAGACAGCCAGTCCGATTCAAACAACTGGGGCAAAAATCCGAAGGAGGAGGACTTAAAAGTAAACGAAGAACTTGCCGCGCCTAACACAAGCACAGCCGGAATGAACTTTAAGGAGATCGTGCTGAAGCCGCTGAAACAATATGCAGACTTCAAAGGCAGGGCGGACAAAAAAGAGTTTTGGACATTCACGTTCATCTGCGCTATCATCACCAATGCTTTGGCGCTGATCATGACCACAGTCACATATTTCACCTATGACACCACATGGGCTTCCATCGGATATTGCGTATGCGCAGGCTTCATTCTCGCAACGTTAGCTCCGTCTCTTGCAGTCTCTGCGCGCAGGCTTCACGACATAGGTCAGAGCGGCTGGATGGTTCTGGTTTCGCTGATTCCGGTCGCAGGAGTCATCTGGCTTGTACTTTTGCTAAGCAAAGAGGGTCAGGCCGAATGCAACAAATGGGGAAGCAAGCCAAAGAAATTACCAAAACAGATAATCTCTGATGACAATGAAGCAGATGCTGTAACTGACGACAATTCGTCTGTTGCGGAAATTCCTACAGAAGCCGTGCAAATATAAAGGCCGCTTCTATAAATTAAGTCTAAAAACTTTGAAAAAAGATGAGAGACGCAGCGTGCTACGTCTCTCGTCTTTTCTATTGGAGATTAGATATTTCATCCATGGTCAAGCCTGTGATCTCGGAGATTTCTTCAATGGACAAGTCAAACTTCAGCATTTTTCGGGCGGTGTTGAGTTGGGTCTCTTTTATGCCTTGGGCAAGGCCTTTTTCAATGCCCTCGGCTAGGCCTTCCGCTTTGCCTT
>CALGHE010000079.1 GCA_937915765.1 uncultured Bacteroidales bacterium
TTTGCAGGAATCTTATCTACAATAAATCCGTAGGCAGGGTCTGCCAGCCTCAGTCTGCCCCGCCTTTATCGGCTGTTCTATAGAGTGTATTTCAAGACTTGCCAGACGGTCAAGTTTCTCCATTGCCTCATCTGCCGAAAAAGCCCCGTTGGCATCAACCCTCAGAGTCACCTTATCAGCGCCAAAACGCTCTCTGACAGAAGCCAGAAGTTTCAGTTCGTCATCAAAATTGATAGCTCCAATCTTCATCTTGATGCAAGAGAAGCCAGCCGCCAACTTATCCTCTATCTGCTTCATCATAAAATCACGGTCGCCCATCCAGACAAGTCCGTTAATAACAATCTCGCCTTTGCCCTTTGTGAAGTCCGACGGGAAAGGCGTCTGTCTGCCACCATTCTGCAAATCAGCGAGAGCCGTCTCCAGCCCCATCACAATAGACGGATACTTTTTAAAACGTTCACGGAAATCATCCTTATAAGCATCAAAGTTCCAGCACGCGTCATCCAGAACCTTCTCGTAATCAGGCACATCATCAGCACTAAGTCCCTTGAACAACGCACACTCGCCTACACCAATCTCGTCCGGCTTGGCATCGTCCATCATTCTCACAAAATAGGTCTCCTTTTCAGTCAGCACCCCGCGCGACGTACCGCTTGGTGACTTAAAAAGAAGCGAATATTTAGAAAAAGAAGCATTGATCATAATTTATCGAAAAAAAATAAACAACCACAACAAATCACGGGAATTTAGGGAATTTGTCAAAATCCGGGTCTCTCTTTTCGAGGAAAGCGTTCTTGCCCTCCTGCGCCTCTTCCGTAAGATAGAAAAGCAGAGTTGCGTCACCGGCAAACTCCATCAAACCGCGCTGACCGTCCAGCTCAGCATTAAGACCGCGCTTAATCATACGCAAAGCCATCGGGCTGCGCATCATCATCGTCTTGCACCAGTCAACAACCTCATCTTCAAGCTGTTCAAAAGGCACGACCTTATTCACCATGCCCATCTCTTCCGCCTCCTTTGCAGTATATTGGCGGCACAAGAACCAAATTTCGCGAGCCTTTTTCTGTCCCACGATACGAGCCAGATACGAAGAGCCGAACCCGGCGTCGAAGCTACCCACCTTAGGACCGGTCTGTCCGAATTTCGCATTTTCAGAAGCGATAGTCAAGTCGCACACCAAATGCAGCACATGCCCGCCGCCAATAGCGAAGCCGTTCACCATAGCCACCACCGGCTTAGGCAGCGCCCTGATCTCCTTATGCAAGTCAAGCACATTAAGTCTCGGCACACCATTGCCGTCGATATAACCGCCCACACCCTTGACCTTCTGGTCGCCGCCCGCGCAGAAAGCCTTGTCGCCGGCGCCAGTAAGCACAACCACACGAATATCGCCCCGTTCACGGCAAATGCGGAACGCGTCAATCATCTCGTCGGTAGTCTGCGGACGAAAAGCGTTGCGCACCTCCTCACGATTGATGGTAACCTTGGCGATACCCTCAAAAAACTCAAACTTAATATCCTGATAATCCTTAATCTTTACCCAATTACGTTTACCCATAACATTATAAATTTACAATGAACCACAAAAATACATTTTTTAACCAGCAACCCCAAAAAGCGGCAACTTAAAATTTGCCAAACACAAAAAATCACGAAAAAAAGGCTACCACACCGCTCACCATCATGTAAAAATAGACAATTCGCCT
Organism: uncultured Bacteroidales bacterium; assembly: GCA_937915765.1. Taxonomy (GTDB): domain Bacteria; phylum Bacteroidota; class Bacteroidia; order Bacteroidales; family Paludibacteraceae; genus RGIG9379. The sequence continues at coordinate 1,707 of CALGHE010000079.1, forward strand.
CAGTTTATCCGCAGAGACACGGTCAAACACCATCTTTCCGAAAAACGAGCCCACGACAACCCCAACAATAGCAAACAGCCAAGCCTTGCCCACCGCAACGGTAACGAATCCGTTTTCAGCCCTGAAAAACGTCATGACCACATTCCCGACCAGAAAATAGAGCTGCGTCATCGCCATGTAGCAGTTCTTGTCCCTTTCCGAAGCCATGAAATAAAGCACCGCCGGCGGCCCCTGCATTCCGAAAAGCCCGCCCATCACTCCGCTCAAAGCGCCGGCAGAGAGCTGCACCCTTACAGACGGCCTTAACAACACCTTGCCGTCCGTCAACAAGAAATACAAGCTTAGCAGCACCAGAGCCACACCGAGCAACCTCTTCAGGCACGAGTCCGAAACCGCCGCAACATACTCTACCGCAAAGAACGACGTCACGACAAACGCCAGCAAGATGAACAGAAGCCGCCTCCACGCCACAAAGCGGTAAAAGCTGACCAGCACATACAAAGACTGCGCCGCCGAAAGCAAGCCCGACAAAGCGGTAGCCTCACCGTAAGAGGGCATTATAAAAGGAAGCGCCGTCATTATAAATATCCCAAAACCAAAACCGCTGACCCTCTGCACAAAACTAGCTCCTGTGCAGAACAGCACCAACAAAAATATGTTCAAACCAGAAATCATAACACCAAGTAAAACTGACGCAAATTTACATCTTAAACAAATCAAACGGCAAAAAAAACGCAAACAAAACAAACATTCGCACAAAAAAACAGCAAAAAAGCCTTTTAGCACAAAACAGAGCCTACGTGACCCCGTCATAACACAGTTCATTTTTCGCAACAACAAATATTGCAATTTAGAATAAAAAGACATATCTTTGCGAAAATTGCATAAGACAACTTTAAACTTATAAATATGAGATTAGGAGGAAGAAGAGAAAGCTCTAACGTGGAAGACCGCCGCGGAATGAGCAAAGGAAAAGCATCAGGGTTAGGAATCGGAGGCATTGTAGTGGTGGCGCTTATAACGTGGCTGATGGGCGGCAATCCGCTTGACGTCCTTACGTCGAGCGACCTTACAGGCATGATAACCAACAGCAGCGACGCAAACTACCAGCCATCTGCCGAAGAGGAGGAACTTGCGAAATTCGCCAGCCAGGTCCTCGCCGGAACAGAAGACATCTGGACAGAGGAGTTCAAGAAAATGGGCAAGACATACGTTCCGCCAAAACTGGTGCTGTTCTCAAGCAGCGTGCAGTCGGCTTGCGGAGGCGCGACATCGGCGACCGGGCCGTTCTACTGCTCCGGAGACCAAAGCGTTTACATCGACCTGTCGTTCTTCACGCAGATGAAAAGGCAGCTCGGGGCTGACGGTGACTTTGCCTACGCGTACGTCATCGCGCACGAAGTCGGGCATCACGTACAATATCTGCTTGGAATTCTGAACCAGACAAACGCTATGATGCAGCGCGTGAGCAAAACCGAAGCAAATCAGATAAGCGTGAGAGTTGAACTTCAGGCCGACTTCTTCGCAGGTTTCTGGGCTTACCACGACAACCAGAGGTTCAGGTCTATAGAAGACGGCGACATTGAAGAGGGACTTAACGTGGCGTCAAAAATTGGCGACGACTACCTTCAGAAGCAGGCGCAGGGATATGCAGTGCCAGAAACTTTCAACCACGGAACCTCCGCTCAGCGCATGAGATGGCTAAAAAAAGGTCTGCAGTACGGCAACTTCAACGACTGCGACACTTACAGCATCAACTACTCGGAACTGTAACACCGGCAAGCCCGGCCACACAGGCTAAAAACTGCAACGTCGGCACGACGAGTTTCAGAACATGAAAAATTATACAATTGTATTATTTTGTTTAGGAGGAAGAGAGAAAGGCTCTTCCTCTTTTTTGTCTCCTCACATAAATCTGAGTATGTAAAAAAGACAAGAAACAAGCTTGACAAACCCCATTAAAATTTTTCAACTTGCACTTTTTCAAAAAAAACGTGCAAATAAAATCTTTTTGTCAAAAAACAGACCACACATTACAAAAATTAGATAAAAAAAACACCCAAAACAAGTAAAAAATGACAAAAAAACAGAAAAATAACAGTTTTAATTTAATCGCTAAATTATTTGTTGATTTCAAATAACTTTCACAAATTTGCGTTGCAGAAAATGTTTTGACACGAAAGCGCGACCTCGAAATCGACAGGTTCAAGGCTAAAAGGCGCCAAACTGAAACATTTTAAGCGTAAAATATTAACGTACAAGCTTAATTAAGTAAAAAAAATTACAATTGAGAATCGTTCCGGCCTCACACCGGAAGAGACCAGGTCTTGATAGACCCGATTGTGATTATCTTGCGCAATTTAAAAATGAGATTGGCAAAAAGACATAATACAAACAAAACCGCAGAGCCAAGCCAAACGCGAGCAAAATCGTCCGAGGCAGTGGCAAAGGCGCGGTAAATATACATCTGAGGGCTATGCGGGCGTTGCGCGTAGTCCTTTTTGTGTGTTGAAAACAAAATAAATTAACTAATATTAACAAATAAAGAATTATGAGTTCAGGCGAAATCTTTATAGTCGTTTTCCTAACGGCTATCGTCATGGTTTCTGGCGCATTGATCATAGCGTGGCTATTAGCTCCACGTTCAACCAACGCGCAGAAAGGAGAGCCATACGAATGCGGTATCCCTACTCGAGGCACATCATGGATGCAGTTTAAGGTGGGCTACTACCTTTTCGCAATCCTGTTCCTGATGTTCGACGTTGAAACAGTGCTTCTGTTTCCATGGGCGGTCATCATGAAGAGCCTAGGAGGAGCAGGACTGCTTTGCGTATTGTTCTTCTTGTTGATTCTCGTTCTCGGATTGGCTTATGCATGGAAGAAAGGAGCGTTAGAATGGAAGTAAAGAATATCAAGATTAAAAACATGAAGACGGAGGACTTCAACGATAACGAGTACTTGGAAAAGTACGTTGAAGAACTCAAAAAAGGCGGTGTGAACGTTGCCGTTGGCGTGTTGGACGACCTTATAAACTGGGGGCGTTCGAACTCGGTTTGGCCACTAACGTTTGCGACAAGCTGCTGCGGTATCGAATTCATGTGCGTGGGCGCTGCCCGTACGGACTTCGCCCGATTTGGCTGGGAAGTTACGCGTAACTCTCCGCGCCAGGCCGACGTAGTGTTTGTAGCCGGCACAATAGTCCACAAGATGGCACCAGTGCTGAAGAGGCTTTATGACCAGATGGCAGAGCCTAAGTACGTGCTTGCTGTGGGCAGTTGCGCTATTTCCGGCGGTCCGTTCAAGGACTCTTATCACGTGGTGAGAGGCGTTAACGAGGTTATACCTGTGGACGTTTACGTTCCTGGCTGCCCTCCGAGACCGGACGCTATGCTGTACGGCATGATGCAAATGCAGAGAAAAATGAAACTGGAAAACTTTTTCAAACTTCCTAACAAGCCTACCATTCCGGACACAGGCAAATCAGAAGGAGAAAACAAGTAATCATGGAAAAAATAAAGAAATTAATTTTATCAATTGTTCCGGACGCTGTTGCAGAAGAGGCACAATACCCCACTTTCACAGTTGACGCAAGCAAGATTCGCTCTGTTGCGGAGAAACTGAAGGAGAAGGGCTTCGACTACCTCATCTGCCTTACGGGTATGGATTACGGTGACAGCCTTGGCTGCATCTACCACATCTCGTCAAGCACAGACAAGACCAGCGTCATTGTTCTGAAGACATCAACGTCTGACCGTCAGAACCCGACAATACCATCAGTTCACGACATCTGGGCATCGGCAAACCTGTACGAAAGAGAGGTTTACGACTTCTTCGGAATCACGTTCATAGACCATCCGGACATGAGACGTCTGTTCTTGCGCCAAGACTGGAACGGCTATCCGTTCCGCAAGGACTATGACGCCAATCCGGAACTGAACCCTGTGCCGATGGAGAACCAGACTATCGCCGAAATGGAAAACATGCCGTCAATCACGCTTAAGAGTGACGGAACTGTAATCAAAAAAGAGAACGCCCTGTTTGAGAAAGGCGACTATGTAGTGAACATAGGCCCTCAGCCCCCAGCAACTCACGGTGTGCTTCACTTGCGCGTGTCGCTGGACGGCGAAATCATCAAGAAAGTTGACCCTAATTTCGGATATATCCACCGAGGCATAGAAAAGATGTGCGAGTCTATGACCTACCCTCAGATGCTGCATCTGACAGACCGTCTTGACTATCTTTCCGGCACAATAAACCGCCATGCGATGTGCTTGTGCGTCGAAAAGGCTATGGGGCTTGAAGTTCCTCAGCGCGCCCAGTATGTGCGCTGCATATTCGACGAGCTTACCCGTATCGCGTCCCACTTGCTCGGCTGGGGATGTATGTGCATGGACATGGGCTCAATCACAGCGTTCATCTACGGAATGCGTGACCGTGAAAAAATCATGGACATATTCGAAGAGACTGGCGGCGGACGCCTTATGGTGAACTACAGCGTCATCGGAGGTCTTGCCGAAGATGTGCATCCGAACTTCGTGAACCGCGTGAAAGAGTTCATCCCTTACATGCGCAAGATGATAAAGGAATATCACATACTGTTCACCGGCAACCCTATCGCAAAGGGACGTATGAAGGACATAGGCTTCTTGTCTAAAGAGACTGCAGTGTCTCTTGGTGTGACAGGTCCGTCAGGACGTGCTTCAGGCTTTGCGTGCGACGTGCGCAAGATTGAGCCGTATGCGGCATACGACAAAGTTCAGTTCGAAGAGGTCATCCGTGAAAAGGGCGGCACATTCGACAGGTACATCATCCGTCTTGACGAAATCGAGCAGTCGCTGCGCATCATCGAGCAGCTGATAGACAAGTTGCCTGACGACGGATTCAGAGCGAAGGTGCCGGCTATAATCAAGCTCCCTGCAGGCGAATACTACCAGCGTGTAGAAAATGCGCGCGGAGATTTCGGCGTTTACATCAAGAGCGACGGGGGCAAAAACCCTTACCGCGTGAAATTCCGTTCTCCTTGCATGACGTTGATTTCGGCACTTGACCCGTTGTGTCAGAAAGAAAAGATAGCCGACCTCATCATGATTGGCGCGTCTTTGGACTACGTCATCCCTTGCGCGGACAGATAATTATAAAACTAACAATAATTAATTGAAAATATGTTAGAACTAATAGGAATAAGAGATTGGATTCACAATTCACTTACCGAGCTGATATCAGAAGACTGCAGCTGGGTGGTGTCTTTGATTGAATATGTTCTCATAGGCGTGGCGTTTCTCGCCGTTTACGCTGTTCTGGCGCTGATACTGATTTACGTTGAGCGTAAGGTCTGCGCCTTTTTCCAGTGCCGACTTGGTCCGAACCGAGTTGGTCCTTGGGGACTGATGCAAAGTATCGCCGACATGTTCAAGATTTTGCTGAAAGAGATCATCCGCATAAACAACACGGACCAGTTCCTTTTCAAGGTTGCTCCGTTCATCGTGCTGGTTGGTTCATTCTGCACGTTCGGGGCGCTGCATTTTGCCAAAGGCATTCACGGTGTTGACTTCAACGTGGGCGTTTTCTACATCCTTGCGATTTCGTCGCTTGGTGTTGTCGGCATACTTCTTGCAGGCTGGGCAAGTAACAACAAGTACACGCTTATCGGGGCGATGCGATGCGGCGCTCAGCTTGTCAGCTACGAGCTTTCGGCAGGCCTTTCGCTGCTTACGATGGTTATGCTTGCCGGCACGATGCAGCTTTCAGAAATCATCAATGTTCAGGAAAAGTCATGGTTGCTCTTCCAGGCGCCTATTCCGGCGCTGATTGCGTTCGTGATATATCTTATCGCGGGCCACGCAGAGACCAACCGCGGACCATTCGACTTGCCGGAAGCGGAATCGGAACTTACAGCCGGATACCACACAGAATATTCTGGTATCCAGTTCGGGTTCTTCTATCTTGCCGAATATTTGAACATGTTCATCATTGCGGCGATTGCGGCAACAGTCTTCCTTGGAGGATGGCAGCCTTTGCAGATTAACGCAGAGTGGGCCGAAGGCTTCAACAACGTGATGAGCTACATTCCGACTTGGCTGTGGTTCTTCGGGAAAACATTCGCTCTTGTATTCTTGAGCTTGTGGGTTCGCTGGACCTTCCCTCGTCTCCGTATCGACCAGCTTTTGAAACTAGAGTGGAAGATTCTGATGCCTATCAGCTTGTTCAACATGCTGCTTATGGCTGTTTGGATTATTTGGATTAAATAACGACGAAAGTATATGATTAACTATATTAAAGACTTGGTGTCAGGGATTTGGGCGTTGCTGCAAGGCATGTACATCACTATGCTCAACTTCTGCCGTCCTAAAATAACGGAGCAGTACCCTGAAAACAGAGGCAAAAAGGTGATGTTCGAACGCTTTCGCGGAGAGCTTGTCATGGAGCACAACGAAAACAACGAGCACAAATGTTCCGGCTGCGGAATTTGCCAGATGAACTGTCCTAACAACACCATCAAGATCATAACCAAACAGGTTACGTTAGAAGACGGTAAAACAAAGAAAGTTCTGGACCAGTATCTTTACGACATAGGCAGCTGCACATTCTGCTCGCTATGTACACAGAGCTGTCCGCAGAAGGCCATCAGTTGGACCACAAACTTCGAGCACGCGGTGTTCACCCGTTCAAAACTGGTGAAACAGCTGAACAAGCCAGGGTCTAAGGTAGCTGAGAAGAAAGCTCCGGCAGCGGCAAAAGCCGAAGGGGCTAATTAATCTAAGTTGAACAATAAAAGAGTGCATAAATGAATATTTTAAATTTTTTGGCAGATTATATGACAGCCTCGAATATCATATTCTTCATTCTTTCCGCAATAATCCTCATATTCGGGATTTTGTCGGTAACGACTACGAAGATTTTGCGCGCGGCAACATACCTCTTTTTTGTGCTTTTCGCAATTTCGGGCTTGTATCTGCTGCTAAACTACGAGTTTCTTGCAGCTGTGCAGCTTTCGGTCTATGCCGGCGGAATCGTGGTACTGTTCGTGTTCGCCATCCTGCTTGTCAAGAATCTGGGAGAAGAGACCGAAAAGGTTTCTTGCCAGAAGAAACTGACCGGAGCAATCGCAGCCTTGTCGGGCGTGGCAATCTGTCTTGTGACTTTCTGCGGATACAAAGGATTCTTTGTTAACGAAGGGGCGGACGCCATTGCCGAGGGAATCAAAATGGACCTGATTGGGCAAACACTTATGGGAACAGACAAATACCAGTATCTGTTGCCATTCGAGGCTTCGAGTATTTTGCTTTTGGCCTGCATAATAGGCTCAGTAATAATCGCAAAAAAGAATAAGGAGGAGAAACGATGAACTTACCATTTGAATTTTATTTGGTCTTGAGCACCCTGCTTTTCTTTATCGGGGTATATGGCTTCGTTGCAAGAAAGAATCTGATAGGCATGCTTATGTCTGTCGAGCTTATTCTGAACGCCGTGAACATTAATTTCGTGGTGTTCAACCGCTTCTTGCATCCGGAACATCTGGACGGATTTGTTTACAGTCTGTTTGTGATTGTTGTGGCTGCGGCTGAAACTGCGGTGGCAATTTCCATCATCATTAATATTTATCGCAACATGAAAAATATTAGTGTTGACAGTATTAAAGAACTTAAGAATTGATGAATATGGAAAATATAGTTTTTTTAGAAAACATTTCATTGCCTATATTGGCGATTCCGTTCGTCATGTTCCTATTCCTTGGCCTTTTTGGCAACAAATTTGCGCCTAAGGTTGCCGGGTACATAGGCACGGCCGGACTTGTGGCAGTGACATTTCTGTCTTATTTGACTGCCTATTACTACTTCTTCACAGAAGCAGGACAGGGAGCGGAAGGATCTTGGGAGCAGCTCTGGCTTCACAGATACACATGGCTGGACTTCGCTTCTGCGCAGCATCCTGACCTGCATATCGACTTGGGCTTCTTGCTCGACCCGATTTCTGCAATGATGCTTGTCGTGATTTCTACGGTCTCGCTTATGGTGCACATATACAGTATGGGGTACATGCACGGCGAAGACGGCTTCCAGCGCTATTATGCGGTGTTGTCGCTTTTCTCTTTCGCCATGCTCGGACTGGTTGTGGCCACAAACATCTTCCAGATGTATATCTTCTGGGAGCTTGTGGGCGTGTCGTCATTCTTGCTGATCAGCTTCTTCTTCACTAAGCCGTCGGCAGTGAAGGCTGCAAAGAAGGCGTTTATAGTGACACGTTTCGCGGATATGTTCTTCCTTATAGGCATTCTGATTCTGTCTTATTACACAAAGACTTTCGACTTCGAGCT